>CBEUWV010000347.1:0-2232 GCA_965546895.1 uncultured bacterium | reverse complement strand
GGACCAGTATATTTCAACAGTTTCGGCCTCACCCAGTCCACCTGTATTCTACTGGCACTGAAGGGAATGTTCGAATCTGTCGGGGGCTACTGGATGCCTCGGAAAGCTCCTTCATCTCCAAGCTTGAAGGACTTTGCTCCGGATAAAACACATTATCCGGACCTGGATGGCCATATTCGAATTGACGGCCAGCACCTCTTCCCGGTTATTAATAATGCATTCGGTGGCGGGAAGAAAAGTAAGGGCAATTTCTCCCATCTCGCAGATGGATTGCGCCGTGCCAGACTCGGGATTCCCTTCCCGGACGACACACCCAGCTACCCGATCAAAGTACTTTTTGCCCACAATTACAACACCCATTCCTTCCCCGATCCGGATAAGTTGATTACAGAACTCTGCCAGCCGGACCGCTTCCTCGCAGTATATGACACGATTCCCAATAACCTCTGCTGGCTGGCTGATGTTGTTTTACCCGGGACATGGTGGGTGGAAGACAAGAACAGTTTTGTGTCCACCGACCAGCACGCCATCTGGCCAACACTCAAACTGAAAGATGGGGTTGGCGCTTTGTGGTCCAGAAAAGGGTATGGCGGCGTGGTCAACGGAATTCTCAACAAGTTGTGGCCAGGCCAGTACGACGTGGACTGGGGCACCTTGAACCTTCAGCGTGCGGCAAACGCCATTGGTGCAGAAGATCCGGTGGGCTGGCTGCGGGCACATAATGGCATCTGGGAAAATGAGATTTATCCTCCGGTTCGAAAGGACCTCACGGCAATGGGAACGCCCTCCGGAAAACTGGAACTTTATTCCCAGAAACTGGAAGCGGCCGGCCACGAGCCCATGCCAACCTGGCATCCCAAGCTGGCCCAACCCCAGGGAGAAGATGAGTTTTACATTGTCACCCATCACAACCCGTACCAGCGGATGAACAAGAACTGCAACGACTATCTGATCATGGACCTGCAACCGGAAAATTACCTTCATATGCACCGGAATGCTGCGTCACGCCTGGGCATTCAGGACGGTGACTATGTCATGGTGCAGGCCCGTACCGGAAAACGGTTGAAGATCCGGGTTAAAACAACACTGGGCATTCGGGAAGACACCGTCATGACTGAACACGGATATGGCCATTTCAGCAAGATGCTGGATGTGGCTTACGGTAAGGGCATCAACGACGGAGATCTCCTGCCGGCTCGAACCATGGAAGAATCCCTGGAAGCTTACGCCTGGAACCCGACCATGGCCAGTTGCCTTGGCGACACTGTTGTTAAAATCCTGGGGAAGGCCTGATATGGAAAACCTGGAACACATTCATTCACGAGCCATAATTTACAGTGACCTTT
Organism: uncultured bacterium; assembly: GCA_965546895.1. Lineage (GTDB taxonomy): Bacteria > Acidobacteriota > Holophagae > Thermotomaculales > Thermotomaculaceae > UM-FILTER-49-7. The sequence goes on along the minus strand of CBEUWV010000347.1, from coordinate 886 downwards.
CCATTCTTTTTCACCGGCCGGGGAAGAAAATTTTATCTCTGCTTTCGGTAGACAGTATTGCAGACAGACGACCTGCATACAGCAGCCTGAATCTCAATCTGGACCCCCTGGCCCGTTCAATTCAGGACGATACGGATGCGCCATCAGCGGAAGGGCTGCTTCTTGCCATGAACCGGGAATACACCCGGCTGTTTGTGACTGCGTTTCCCGGCGTTCCGGTACCTCCGTACGGATCCACACATATGGAGGACCCCACGGTAATATGGGGAAAAACCACCCGCGATGTAGTCAAAATCTACTCCAGGGCCGGGCTGCGGATTTCTGAGGACTTTCGGGACATTCCCGACCATTTTGCCGTTGAACTGGAGTTTATGTTCTACCTGAACCGGTGTCTTCTGTTTCTTGCAGATCCTCAACGCTTTGACCGGAAAGCGGAATGCCCTTCCGACTTGTCCACGGAAAACCTTTTTGAAATTGAACGGGAGTTTCTTACAAAACATCTTTTGAAATGGGGTCCTGGTTTTCTGGAACAAGTTTCAAAGGAAAGTCGGTTGCCTTTCTACAGGGAACTGGCATCACTGACAGCAGCTCTCCTTGAAAATGAATCCATACGCATAAACGATGGGAGTCAACATGAAGAAATTGTTTAGCAACATACTTCTGACCTTCGGTGTATTGCTTGCGGTATGGCTGATACCGGCCATACCGGCTCTCGCTGGAGGCAACAGTACCTTACCTTTTCGTGCGAACGCAGAATACGTGGGCACCGATACCTGTACCGGATGCCACCAGGACCAGAACCCGGCGCTTGTCAACGGCTTCTCAGCCACCGCCCATGGCGGGTTGACTCGCATCGCCAATGGATGCGAGTCCTGCCACGGGCCTG
>CBEUWV010000346.1:0-2261 GCA_965546895.1 uncultured bacterium | reverse complement strand
CGTTACGGTTGAATACCTTATAGTTCCCGAGATAAGCCCCGGAGGCACTTCCCTTCAGCGTAAAGGAGAAATTGCCCCACGTCATATCCACTTCATCCCCGGCCGCGGCGGAAGCCGATGCGGTGCCATGTCCGAAATGGTCATTGGCGTTGTTATCATCTCCAAAGTTCTTTGCCACAATCACTTTATTATTTGTATAGGAAGAATCGCTGGTACCGCCGGGATCAAATCCCTCTGGATATGTATATCCGGTATCATCAAACATGGGGTTCGTGATGTCAATTCCGGTATCAAGAATGCCGATTTTCATGCCCTTTCCAGTGTCACTGGGTGTCACCCCGAGGCGTTCTCGCAGAATATTCATTCTGGATACGCGATCCGCCATATCCAGGGTCAGGTGATATTTGACTTTGTTCTCTTTCACAAGAAGAACGCCGGGATGGGACTGTACTTTCTCCACATCCTTTTCGTCAATGGACACAAGAACTGCATTTGCCACCAGAGCCACACTGGTCTTTACTTTGCCCCGGAGTTTCTTTTCCACGAAACTATGAAGCTCTGCCTGCTGGTTAAGTACTTCTTTCATCTGCACTGATGCAGTCTTGCTGCGCAGGTTGGTCTTCACAACCCTTGCAACCGGGGCTTTTTTCAACACGACAATGTAATCTTTCACGGCTGCCTTTGCCGATACAACGGCAAATCCAATCCCTAATACCAGAACAAGAAATCTCTTCATACTCATTCCCCTCCTATTGAGAACATCTTTATCATTTCTGTTGCATTGATTTCAGCGCAGTTACAAATTGCTTGCATTCCTCAGCATGCTTACCGGTCGGTTCAATTTCCAGGTATTTCTGAAGATTTTCAATACTTTTTGCGTAATCTCCGCCCCTCATTAAACACATTCCCAGCTGGTAATAACTATCAGCAAACTTAGGATTAACGCTGATTGCTTTCTCAAGAAGTTCTTTTGCTTTCGCGTCGTCTCCCGCGTTTATGGCTTCAGCCGCCTGATTGTAGTATTCACCGGCCGACACGGAACCCCTGCTTTCAGCTTCCTTCAGGTATTTCTGGTAGTTCTCAGTATCCCCTTTCCGCTTATAGAGTTCTGACAGCATTGCATAAGCGCTGTTCATATCGGGATCAACCTCAAGAGCCTTCAATAAATTTTTCTCTGCTGCATCCAGATCGTTATTTTTCAGTTCAATTCTACCGGCATGGAAAAGTGCCGGGGCCAGTTCCGGATTCAGTTGAAGGGCTTCCTTCAGCTTCGGCAGAGCTTCTTTGTCCTTACCATCCTTCATCAATGGAACCGCTTCATTGAAAAGCACAACCGCCTTATCCTTACCCGTCAATTTTGACTCAGCCTTCTTCATTGTCTCTTGCATTGAGGGCAATTTTATCTCTATTACCTTTCTGTCTCCCAGTCTCGGACGGAACTTGTACGAATAATCTGCAAAACCATCTTTCGTGAAAACTGCTTTGTAATGGTCAAATTTCAAAACAGTTTTCGCCTTGCCGGCTTTGTCCGTTGTTAATTCCACCTTAAAGTTCTCCGCTTTCTCACTGGAAACTACAATATTGACACCCTCAATAGAATGCCCATGGCCATCTGTCACATGGAAAATTATCTGTCCAGCCGTTAGACCAGCCATCACACTCGTTGCTGCTGCAAAAATGATGGATAAGGCCATTAATGATGCAAATTTTCTCATATCTTCACCTTCCTTTTTCAAATAAGTTTACCGACAAGATCATAAACCAGTGCCTGCTCAATTTCAACAGACATTCTTTCCCCCACCCGGGCCTCGCCATCATTGATTAAAACTACTCCATCAATATCCGGCGCCTGCCCGATATGACGCCCCTGCAGCAGCAGTTCTGTTTCTTCTGAAAAGCCTTCGACAATCACCTCCAGGGTTTGCCCAACAAGTTTTTCATTCCACTCCTGTGATATCTGTTTCTGCGCTCCCATTATAACAGAAGATCGTTCCTGTTTCACAGCTTCAGACACGGTGTCACCCATGTGAAATGCGGGAGTTTCTTCCTCTCTCGAATATGTAAATACGCCCAGATGATGAAATTTCGCTTCTTTCACAAAAGACAGCAGGTCTTCTATATCCTGATCTGTTTCTCCAGGATATCCCACAATTAACGATGTACGCACAAATGCGCCGGGGATCCGGGCCCGGACTCGTTCCAGCAATTGGAGATAGCTATCCTTGCCTCCCGTACGGCCCATACTTTTTAACAGATGGGCT
>CBEUWV010000345.1:0-2265 GCA_965546895.1 uncultured bacterium | reverse complement strand
GCTCAGCGGACAAAGATCATCCAGGATGCCACAGATGGTGTGGACCAGGTCAATGTTTTTCACTTCACAGTTGCCGCCAATGTTGTAGGTTTCACCGGGAGCGCCCGACTCCAGGATTCGCCACAGGGCTTCGCAGTGATCTTCCACGAAGAGCCAGTCCCGGATATTCCCGCCGTCTCCATACACCGGGATCGGCCTTTTTGCCAGGGCGTTCAAAATCACCACCGGAATCAGCTTTTCCGGATATTGGTACGGTCCGTAGTTGTTGGAGCAGTTGGAGATGGTTACCGGCAGGCCGTAGGTATGATGCCAGGCACGAACCAGATGGTCAGAAGATGCTTTGGACGCAGAGTAAGGGCTGCGCGGGTCGTAAGGAGTGCTTTCACGAAAAGCCGGGTCCTCTGGCCCCAACTGGCCATACACTTCGTCTGTGGATACGTGGTGAAACCGGAATCGGCCCGGATCCCCATTATTTCCCCACGCATTCCGTGCCGCTTCCAGCAATGTCCATGTTCCCAGAATATTGGTTTCCATGAAAGGAGCGGAACCGGTAATGGAACGGTCCACGTGGGATTCCGCGGCAAAGTGGACCACCGTTTCCACCTGGAATTCTCTGAATACATTCTCCACAAGCTCCCGGTTCGATATATCTCCCTTTACAAAGCGGTAGCGGCCAGCGTACTTTGATTGAATATCCGCCACATTTTCCAAGTGACCGGCATAGGTCAGCTTGTCCAGATTGACCACCTTGCCGGAGAAGTCGGTTTTCTCAAAAACAAAACGAATGAAATTGGATCCGATAAATCCGCATCCCCCCGTCACGAGCACGGTTCCGGATAGTTTCATCTTCGCCACTCCTTCCTTTCCTCAAAATAGCTTTCCAGGTTCTCCTTCCAACCCTTCACCACAAAACCAAGCTGCTTTCGAGCCTTTTCCGTATCGAGGACGGAAAAAAGGGGCCGATTTGCGGTAGTCGGATACGCTTCTGTGGTTATCGGCATTATTCGACATTTTTTGCTCAGAATTCCATGAGCAAGACCCAGTCGCTGGATTTCCCTGGCAAAACCATACCATGAAATCCGTCCTTTATCCTGGTAATGGTAAATGCCGGATGCTTGAATATCTTGTCCGATCAGGGACGCAACATTCCTGGCCAACAATCCGGCGTAGGTTGGAGCGCCCAGCTGGTCGGCCACTACTCGTATTTCTTCCTTTTCTTCCATTGCTTTCAGCATTGTTTCAACAAAGTTCTGCCCATAAACACCATAGAGCCAGCTGATCCGTACGATGATGGCATTGGAACAGGCCTTCATCAGCGCCAATTCTCCCGCAAGCTTGGTTTTACCGTAAACAGAAACCGGATCCGTCGCATCGGTTTCCAGGTAGGGGGTATTGGACTGGCCATTGAACACATAGTCAGTGGAGATGTGGAGCAGGTTTGATCCTCTTTTGCTCGCAGCTTTCCCCAGGATGCCGGGGGCCAGCCCGTTTACTTTCATGGCAATGTCCGATTCACTCTCCGCTTTGTCCACAGCTGTATAGGCGGCACAATTGATAACCCAGTTGAAGCGGTGCCTTGCCATGAAGTTCATCACGACCTTTTCATCTGAAATATCCAACTCCATGTCGGTTCCAATGAAGGAAATGCTAGATCTGGCTAATTCCACAGCCATCTGGCGACCGAGCATTCCCTGGCAACCAGTCAGCCAGATTGCGTGGGCGTTGTGAGTGGGCGTGGGCGGCAGAAATTCAGAACAGCTCTTCTCGTTCATTTCCAAACCTCCATCATCCCTTTTTTCTTAAAGTTGTCATCAGACGGGATAACATGCGTTGAATATAATCCATTTTTTCCATAAGCTGCCCATACACCTTTTCATCCACGTATCCCAAATCATTTGCCAGCATCAATTGATAGCTGACCTCACGGACAGACCCTTTGGCAATACTTGAAAAGCGATGAAACTCTGCCCTGCTGTCTCGTCCAGCACCTTCTGCCAGATTGGAGCAGATGGACACGGAAGCTCTTCTCATCTGCGAAGTCAAGCCAAATGTCTCATCTTTAGGAAACTGAGCAGTAATGGAGTAAATTTGCAAAGTAAGTTCGTGTGCCATCCGAAAAACATCTAAATCTTCAACGCGCTGCACATCCATTCCTCACCTCTCTAACGCTCACTCTTCTTCCGCCCTAATCTGCCGCTCACTCTTTCCCATTCCCCTCCGCCGCCCACGCCCACGCATCACGCCCACTCTCTCATCCCCTTTAGT
>CBEUWV010000344.1:0-2287 GCA_965546895.1 uncultured bacterium | reverse complement strand
AGGGATTCCATCGCGGCAAGTTTAGTCGGCTGGTACTGTGCCACTTCTTCACCGCTCAAGTGCCCGGTGACAACTACAAGCACAGCAAAAATAAGGGTGAATGCGGCAGCAATCCGGAAGGATTTCTTGAAGAAATCGGTATTGCTTTTTCGGAGAATGTGCCATGCACTGATTCCCATAACAAAAAAACCGCCCACTGTGTACGCTGCGGGTAATTGATGGAAAAACTTCAAGAAAGCATAGGGATTGGTAATCACGTCGGCAAAATTGGCAAGTTCCGCGCGGCCATTCCGGATGGTATAGCCCACAGGATGCTGCATCCATGCGTTGGCGGTGAGAATCCAGAACGCCGAAATGTTGGATCCGATGAACACCAGCCAGATGGATGCGGCGTGCATTTTTTTGCTGAGCCTTTCCCATCCGAACACCCATACCGCGATGAAGGTGGATTCCATGAAAAACGACAGGGTTGCTTCAATGGCAAGGAGAGAGCCGAAAATATCTCCCACAAACTCTGAATATCGGGACCAGTTGGTGCCGAACTGGAATTCCAGCGTAATGCCGGTGACAATTCCAATAGCAAAATTAATCAGAAAAAGCTTTCCCCAGAACTTTGTGATCCGTTTGTAGTCTTCGTCTCCCGTCTTCACATACATCGTCTCCATGATGGCGACAAGCAGTGAAAGGCCAAGGGTTAACGGAACAAACAGAAAGTGAAAATAGGTTGCCACAGCGAATTGGAGCCGTGACAGTGTTAAAACATCCATACCTGTACCCCCTTTTATTATTTGACTGATTCCTGAAACCATTGTAGCGCAAAAAGAAACCAAGTGGCAAAAAATTGCACCCAATAGCTAATAACTATTATTATCAAAAGGAGGAAAATTTGTCAACTGACTTTTACGTTGAACAGTGAACAGAAGCTTTAGAAATTAACTGCCTGTGACAGAAGAATTGAGCAAGATTTGAATTTCCATGAGAGGCAGACTGATGGCAAAGCGCCGGTGCCTCAACATTAATTACCCGAGAATCGAGAAAATGAATATTTTTCAGTTTTCAGGGGTAGTATATAAGGAATTCGATTGTCCTGGGGTAGCGATATATTTTCTGAAAAGTCTCAGGTTCAGGAACCTGTAAGAAAAAGGAGATTCAGTTATGGCAAAATGTCCGCATTGTGAGAAAGATGTTACTCTTGATTCAGCAACAAAGGATGAAGGTGCCCTTGGAGTCCACAAGGACGTGGAGGGTCTTGTAAAAAAGGAAGTTATGTATTCTTGCCCGCACTGTGACCGGATCCTTGGTTTTGCCTTTTTCCTGGGAGGGATCGCAACCGGAAGGCCGTGACGACAGGCGTACAGAATGTTCAATACGGCGTGTCGCTACCGGAAGTAATTAAAAAGGAGGAAAAACGATGAAGGAAAATCCTGTTTACACATCCCGAAGTACAGTCAGGAGTTTGTGGCAGGAATATCGAATTTATGACAATCGTGTGGAGTTTGCCACGAAATTAGGATTGATGGTCGTTCCATTTGAGCACATTGAACAGGTTGATGTTGTGGAGTCGGATGTTCAAGGGCTTCTGAGAGGCGATCTGAAGCTGAAGAATTTCCGGCCCGCTTTGAAACTGGATTGGGCCAATTTCCTGGAACATATTGTCCTGGACAAGAGTGAAGGATATATACGCCGAATTCTTTTTACACCGGATGATCCGCTACGCTTTGAAATGGAGCTGAAACAGGCACTTTCCCGATTCAGGTCATAAACTTCAGGCGCTCCAAAGATGGGTCGCTGATTATTTTATGTCAGTAGCTTTTGCGGAAACAGAAATTGTGATTGATCGTATAAACAACAGGAGGAAACGAGATGACACATCAACCCATGAACGAAGAGAAATCGGAAGTATTCTCAGGACTGAGAGATATGAGAAAATCTGCTGAGGACAGGAAGATTGCCGGAATATGCGGGGGGTTTGGTGAATATACTTCAGTTCCTTCGTGGCTGTGGCGTGCCATGTTCCTCACATCCATTTTCTTCGGTGGGGCAGGACTGATTGCGTAAATTATCCTATGGATTTTCATGCCCGCCGCAAAAAGAACCTGATAAAAGGCAGAGACCCGGCATTAGCAGGTATTCAAAAGCATTTCCCTTATTACATCTGAATGTCTAAACTGGAACTGTAGTATGATGCAGTGAGTGATCAATCATCTTTGATCAAAGGAAAACTGTTCAACTCTTACCGATTCAGGATGTCTGAAAAGGAGTGCCAATGCCTGAAAACTCCCTGTCT
>CBEUWV010000343.1:0-2291 GCA_965546895.1 uncultured bacterium | reverse complement strand
CCATCGAACGATCTGCCCGATATATCGAAAACGAAATCGAAACCATTTCCGGCTTCGAAAACGACACTTTTATGTACGTGTTTGGCAGAGGAAAAGCCACGGCATTTTATCGTGGAGAAGAAGTCAGCTTCCCGGTTTTTCGGATGGAGCTGGCAATTGCCACTCTGGACGATCTGCTGCGCCTGTCTTCCGTAGGTAAACTCCAATTGCCTGAAGAAGAAAAGAAAAAGATGGTCCGGGAAATCACCAACGCCATGACCAGCCTTCATGACCTCAATATCGTTCACAGGGATTTGAGCCCGGACAATATTTTTCTGGTTGACCGTGCCGGGAAAATTTCATACGTTCTGGGAGATTTCGGCGCGTCCAAACGCCTGTTTGACGCTGTAAATACAGCAAAATCTACCCGGATCGTCGGCCACACCGCATACCTTGATCCCCAGCGGTTCGCCGACAAGGATTATCGCTACGATTTCAGAATCGACCTTTATAGTATGGGAATTATTCTCACTGAAGTCCTTATCGGACGCTACTGGCGAAAGCTCTTCAACGACGAAGACATCAGCCTGAATTCAATTGATTTTGAGAAAGATGTGCTGGCTTCACTGGTCCGGCCCTTGCTGGAACAGACACCGGTCATAGAGGTACTGCAGAAGGCGGTACGGGTGAACCCGGATGAACGCTACAAGTCCATGCACGAGTTCCAGGAAGCTTTGTTTTCCGCCATGGGAATCAGTAGTGAGGACAGTAGCATTCCTCCCGGAGTAAAGAAAAAAGCCGATTCAGGCATTGTCATTCTACCCATTGAATTTACGATTCCCCTCCCCTTCAGGGAGGATGACGCCACCTTGCTCCACGAAAATGCGACCTATTCCGGGAACCCGCTGACGCTGCGGGACTATCGGGGCATCCGAATTGAATTCAACAATCCGGCACCGGCTGAAGTCACACTTCGGGGAACGACTCTGTATAATGCGTCCATCAATGGAAACGCCGTGATGCTCAGTTTCAGAAGCAGTGCATTCAAGAAGATCCTCCAAGACTACCCGGCTGTTAAGAACGGGGCCAAAGGAACACTGGCATTCCGGGCTTCCCTTGAAGTGAAGGGAGAAGTCTCATGAGTGAAACTCGAGATTTTCTGAAACGGATGAAACAGGAAGGGCTGATTCGTGCCGATGTCACCTGCGGAAAAGAGCATGTTGTCATCCGTGAAAAAACTGCCGGCACCGCACAGGATTCCAAAGCTTTTCAGCACGTCAAAACCCAGCTGATGACTCAAAAAAAAGTGGCAAATAGAACATTTCTATACATCCTCGGCGGTGTGTTCGCCATTGCGATTCTTATTTCATTACTGGATTCCAACATTTCGGGTTTTTACGGTAGCCTCTTTTCTTCCGGATCAAAGACTACGGGCACAGCGACAAGGAACAGCGCAAATCTATCCACAGCCGCGCTCAGTGCACTGGACAGTGCTGGCAAAAGCAGGGAATTGATCAGAGCCATTCAAAATGGAGATACCTCAATGGTTGAGAAACTCCTGGAATTGGAAACAGATATTGATGGAACAGATGAAAAAGGGAACACACCTCTTGTCGCCGCTATAGATTCAGGCAATAAAGACATCGCCGCCCTGCTTCTGGACAACGGGGCATCCCTTGATGCTTCGACAAAAAGCGGCGTGACGCCTGTGATGGCCGCCGCCAGGATGGGAGACTCGTCATTACTGGACCGCCTTCTGGAAAACGGAGCCAAGTCGAATCAGGTGGACAGAAAAGGTTACTCCGCCCTTGTCTATGCGGTGCAAAACCCAATCGACCGGACGGAAATGGGCGGACACCGCTTCTCATTGCCGCGTCGAAAGGGAATCTCAAAGTCTGCGAACTGCTGCTCAAAAGCGGTGCGACAGTAAACACAAGCAGTCCGGATGGCACAACCCCACTGATGAAAGCTGCCGGAACAGGAAACATCGAACTGGTTCGAAAACTCCTGGCCGCCGGGGCAGTTTTAGAGGCTACATCAAAAACAGGCGATACGGCACTGGCAGAAGCGGCAAAGAACAACCACCCGGACATGGTGCACCTGCTTCTTTCCACAGCGTCAGAAAGGAAGATATCTCTTTCTGATGCAGTGACTGTTCTGAACCATGCCTTACAGAAAAACAGCGCAGAAGTTATCACCCAAATGGTACTTGCCGGTGTTCGAAAGCCAATTCCAACTCCCCCCGTAACCGGAAACACTCTGAAAGAATGGAATATCTATCGGCAATTTTTAAGAAAAGCGCTGGGCGAAAT
>CBEUWV010000342.1:0-2299 GCA_965546895.1 uncultured bacterium | reverse complement strand
TCGACTCAAGCAATGAAGATTTCCAAGCCGCAATTTTATAACCGAATCGAATTGAGCCGGGTTGAAACAGAACTGAGCGAATCCCTGAAAAAGAAGGGTTTTCTCCATCCCCGTTTCAGTTTTAATTATGAAGAAAAACAGAAGGTATTTCAGGTGTCGGTGAAGGAGGGAAAGCAGTTCTTCTTTGGCAGAGTTACACTCCATGGAGGGGATGGGATCTTCAGCTCGGTTCCGGGAATTGTGGAAGGAGATCCGTTTTCTGATGCAAAACTACAGAGCGCCGTGAGAAAAATGGAAGGCGTTCTCGGTGAGGCAGGGTTTTATCGTCCGGTTGTTTCGGTCCAGCGGGGAAAATTGGACGAAGAAAGGGTAGCGGTAGAATTTACGGTCGAAACCGGTGGAAAGCGCAGAATTTCAGCCATTTACGTTCATGGAAACCACAAAATCAGGAATTCAATGCTGATGAAATTGATCAAGGTCAAGGTTGGAAATCCTATTAATGTTGATGAAATAAGGGCTATTTCTGATCGACTGGAAGCATCCGGTTTCTTTTCAAAAGTTGAAGTTGTGCCCTTTGAAATCGGGGATAACGAGCTGGCACTTTTTGTCCGGGTCAATGAACAGCCACTGAAAACAGTCCGCTATGGCGTGGGTATCAACTCAGATGAAGGACTTCGCTTTTCTACCACATTGATATGGAACTATCTGTTTCGCCAACAACTGACCGGTACGCTGTTGTTTCGTGTTTCTCCCCTCCGCCAGCAGGCTTATTTCAATATTTCCGGTGAAAACCATTTTATGTCTTCGGTGTTTCTGACCCGGGAAGACAGGAGTGATTACCGTTTTTCCCGCTGGGGTGCCAGTGTCAGCTACGATACCACCTTTGGCAAGTTCACCAATACCATAATCTCACTGGAAGCACGGCGGAACCATCTCACTAACGTTTCTGTTCCTTATGACGAAATTGAAAAAGAGTTGCATCCCAACTACACAGTCTCATTGAATTCCCAATTACTCTACGATCGCAGGGACAATTTGCTTTTTCCAACGAAGGGATACTATGTCTCGTTAAAAGTGGAACCGGCAGTTGACCTGTCAGAAGGACAGTTTTTTGTGAAGGCACTGGAAAAGACAGCGTTTTTTGCCGGACGGTTTTCCGTTTCACAAACCATCGGGCAGATAGCAGCGCCTTCCCAGGAGAACTATTCTGTCCCATTGCCGGAAAGGTTTTTTTCGGGAGGTGTCAATTCTCTTCGCATCAGTTCCTTTGAACAGGCCGGTCCTCTTTTTTCTACAGGTAAGCCAATGGGAGGGCGCTTCCTTGCACTTTTCAATGCGGAATATACTTTCCCCCTGAGCGGGGGAATGAACGGTGTTCTGTTCACTGACGTTGGAAACGTATGGAGCGAAGCATCCGACGCAAGCTGGCAGAGCGCCATCAAAGACGCAGGGCTGGGAATTCACTTCAAGACACCGCTGGGCCCTGTGCGGGTAGAACTGGCATGGAATCTGGATCAGGGAGCATTCCCGTCCCGTTGGAAACTATTGTTCTCGATTGGCCGGACATTTTGAGCTGAAAAGAATATATCTACATGATGTGGATGGTGTATGATGGGGCAGATTCCCCGGTTAACCGGGGATAATATCAGTTTACTGACGGAGGCACAATGGGCAAAACCTTTGTGGAAAAGATACTGGCCAAAAGAGCGGGAAAGAACTCGGTAGTGCCGGGTGAAATTGTGGTGGTAAAACCGGATTATGTCATGAGTCATGATAATTCGGCGGCCATTTACGGGAAATTCAGGCAGATCGGTGCCGACAGCGTTTTTGATTCGGAGCAGGTTCTGATTATTCTGGATCATTGCGTTCCCGCTGCCAGCGAAAAGTACGCCCGCAATCACCAGGAAATCCGGGAATTTGTGAACCAATACAACATACCGAATTTCTTTGATATCAATACGGGCGTTTGTCACCAGGTGGTTATTGAAAAGGGATTTGCAAGGCCCGGCCGGTTGATTGTGGGTAGTGATTCCCATACTGTTTCCTACGGTGCGGTGGGGGCTTTTTCCGCCGGAATCGGACGGAGCGAGGCTGCAGCAATCTGGGCCACCGGTGAAATATGGTTGAAGGTACCGGCTACTCTCAAGGTCGTGTTCAACGGTGCGCCGAAACCAGGTGTCACGGCAAAGGACATGATGCTCTATCTCATTGGAAAAATCGGCGCCGACGGGGCCTTGTACAAGGCAGTGGAATTTGCCGGGGAGGCTGTTTCCCGGATGACAGTGGCAGACCGGATTGT
>CBEUWV010000341.1:0-2302 GCA_965546895.1 uncultured bacterium | reverse complement strand
GCAGCGCCTCCTAAGCGCCAGCGCCACGGCACAGGAATATACCTCTTACGTGGATTTTTTTCGCAAACCGCTTCCCCATCAACAAGTTTTTCTAGTTGTTCTCGATAATGGCCGCAAGGCCCTGATGGCAAGCCAGTTTTCAGAGGGAGCGCGGTGTATCCGCTGTGGTGCGTGCCTCAATATCTGTCCGGTGTACGAAGAAGTCGGGGGGCACACCTTCGGGAAGGTGTATCACGGCGGAATTGGCGCATTACTAACGGAATTTACCGGGGAAGGGCGGGACGCTTCGGCAATTGCCTCCTACTGTCTTCGCTGCAAGACCTGTGAACCGGCATGTCCAATGGGGATTCCAATTGCGGACCTTGTTGCAAGGCTCTCCGAAAGCTATCGCCTGCCGTTCTATCTTTCATTGCCGCTTCGGATGCTGGGAGGTAGAGTGCGCGTTACGTACGGGTGTCAGAAAAATCACTCATCACTCATCACTCTGTTCCCGCTTCCCGGGAGGCGATTTTTCTCGGCTGTGCATTTCGGACACCATTGATGAAAAAAGAAAGGAAGGGAATTGAATCAACGGCGTCCCGCTTTTTCCAGGATGCCATAATCCTGGATTCCGGCTGTTGCGGAATGCCTCATTTCTACAAAGGCCAGCTCAGTGCGGCCAATGAACGACTGGCAGCCCTTGAAGAAATATTCCAGCCCTTCGAAACAGTGTTGTTACCCTGCTCATCCGGGTTTGCGTACCTGCGGGAGCAGTTTGGGGATAAAATTCAGTTGATGAGCATGGCCCTGGCAGGAAAAGTGGATAAGATGGACCCAATTTCCCCCGTTTATTACCATCAGCCCTGCCATCTGAAAACCGGTCCGGGCGAAAAAGAACGGAAGGCCTTGAATCGGGTGATTCCCTTTTCAGACTGGGAAAACGAGAATCGATGTTGTGGCAGCGGCGGCACCTATTTCGTTCAGCACCCGTTTGTGTCCAGAAAGATACTTTCCAGAAAAGAACCCGGCATGGACGGCAACTTCACGATTGTGACCTCCTGTCCCTCCTGCCTTCTTCAGCTTCGACGTATTTTCGGCAAAGCCAGGGTGGTGCATTCAGCTTCATTTTTGTCTCGGATCGCGAATGGCGAATAGGAAAGGAAAACTTAACATAAAAAACGAAAGCTTAGACGAGAGTGCCAATGAATAAGATTACGGCATTACTCGAAACCAGTATCGATACGTCCGGGATGCGTTTCCGAACCGGACATTGGAAACCGTGACGTGGTATCGTTTGCGCAATTTTATACCGGGGGTCTTCCATATCAACGCGTTGGGAACCCCATAGGCTTTGTTGTCCCAATGAAGGTCTCTTACCGGCATGGATTTTCCATTCTGATCTGTGATGAAGATTTTGGCCTCATCAAAGCGTACCAGTGCGTTTTCCCTCATTTTGGCGCTGATAGGAACAGCGGAGAAAGACAAAAACTCATCCTTGTCAAATAATGAGGCGGGATAATCATTGAAGGGGCAGGCTACAAAAAAATCAGGTGGAAGGAGCGGTAGAGTTCTTGCCCCATTGTAAAGTAGTGCGCCTCCTGTGACCACATCCCACCGGCTTCCGGTATGATTGATTTTGTCCACCCGCCCAAAGGATACTTCCGTCAGAAATGGGTCCAACATCCATCTCCGGTGCCCCACCGAAGGAATATCAAGGTCAATGATCCAGCTGTTGACGATGTCAGTGGTCGGGATGAGGTATTTCTTCATCTGCCTCACAATGTCCGGTACCCGGCGTCCAGCAGTTGTGGGGTCCCAGATGGAATAGGTGGATATGAAAAGATTGCTGTGGCTACTGGCTATCGCGCCTTCTTTAGAATAACACAAGGATTCATGTGCGGGATGGTGGCTCATATTTCGATTTGCTGTAACAATCAGAGCAGCTTTTGCAGATTTCTCATCCATGCTGCTGTTGTATGTGACAGGGGAAAGCCGGTGCAGCGCCCGGATGTGGTTAATTGCATTGAAAGCTATCTGAATTTCCCGGGCAGAAAGTTTACCGCTGTTGCACTTCGAAACATCGGGTATTTGCACGTACAGGGGACCGATTACTCTTGTAGCAAGCTCTTCAGGTGCCTTCTTCTCAGGATGCCCGGCAAAACCCCCCATTGCCAGTATCAGCACACAAAATAGCCCGGCAATTCTCATGGTTTCCTCCCAATCCATATCAGTATGTCGTACGGGTGCATAATTGTCAAAGTTTCGGTATGTGGACAGGCCGCGACTGAGGAAGCATTTGGATAGCGCTTGATGAACAGTGGAT
>CBEUWV010000340.1:0-2317 GCA_965546895.1 uncultured bacterium | reverse complement strand
ACTTAACCTTAATCTTGGTTTCTACTCAAACTTGATTTTTTTGTCACCCATCACTCTGGGGAGTGGGCGTAGAAATATAGAAACAGGCGTTCCATGTCTATTCTGAATCTGCTCCGCACTTAAACTTAGACTCAAACTCAAACTTGTCCCCGTATTTGTAATCAAGCGGGAGAGTAGGGTATAATCCAGTTACAGGGAGGCGCAATGAGGAGAATTGTGTTTTTGGTTGTTTTGCTGGTAATTATCGCCACATTTGGCGGAGTTTCATATCGGTTCCTGACGATCCGCAAGGGCAGTCATGTTTATTTTATGAAAAAAAGTACTGGTACATTCGACAGGGTCTACGTTGACGTCAGCCGATGGAGTTTTGTGGATTATGGGGCGCATCCCCGGATTTCCGCATTTTTGGCTTCGAAAGGAATTCACAAGAATAAGGATGAATGGAAGAAAAAGTTGCAGAATAAAATTAATTCCGCGAAAGAAGAAATAAAATCTTTTAAAGAAAAGGTTAGCACAGACTGACGGGGTGAATGGAGGCTAAAAATGGCATTGATGGACATTCGGGTCTATGGAGACCCGGTTTTGGAAACACCGACAACTTCAGTGAAAAGCGTGGACGATTCCATCCGGACGCTGGTCACGGACATGTACGAAACCATGAAGGCGGCTCCCGGAATCGGACTTGCCGCTCCACAGGTTGGGGTTTCGAAACGTCTCTGTCTTGTTGATTTGTCCGCCGGAGCGGACCCGGAAAAATTGATGGTTTTGATAAATCCTGAAATTATTGCAGAAGAAGGCCATCAAAAGGAAGAAGAGGGTTGCCTCAGTTTTCCTGGTGTTTTCGGGTTTGTAGAGCGGCCGATGACGGTTACAGTCCGATACATGGATCTGGAAGGAAATGAAAAAGAGGTTCAAGGGGATGACCTTTTGGCACGGGCATTGTGCCACGAAATTGATCACCTTGACGGGGTCGTATTTATCAATCGCATGTCGCCGCTGAAACGTCGCCTTCTGTTGAAGACAATTCGAAAACTCCAACGGGAGGGCAGGTGGGAGCACCGCCCGGGAGAAGGATCGGAAGAGCGGGCCTGAAGGGAAGGAAGTGGTAAAAGTTCGAACCGTTTTTATGGGAACCCCTGAAGTGGCGGTTCCGTTACTGAGTGTTTTGACCGAAATCAGTGAAGTTACACTCGTCGTGACCCAACCGGATCGGCCGACAGGTCGAAAGCGGCGATTGTTGGCGTCACCGGTAAAGTCCCGGGCTGAAAAGCTGGGATTGAAGCTTGTCCAGCCGGAGCAGGTGAGAAATAATCCGGTGTTTGTAAAAGAATTGCAGGATGCGAACCCGGATGTGATTGTTGTAGTCGCATACGGAAAAATTCTTCCGCAATCGGTTTTGCAACTTCCAAAATTGGGATGTGTCAACGTGCACTACTCTCTGCTGCCGGCATACCGTGGAGCGGCCCCGGTGAATTGGGCTCTGGTGAATGGTGAAGAAGAAACCGGTGTCAGCCTGATGAAACTGGATGAAGGCATGGACACCGGACCCATTATCGCCTCTACGGCTGTCAGAATCAATCCCCTCGATAATGCACCCAGGCTGTTTGAAAAACTGACGACGGCAGCCATTCAGTTGCTGAAGGAAGATTTGCCGGCGTATGTGAAGGGAGAACGGGTGACAGTGCCGCAGCATGAGGAATGGGCCACATACGCGCCGATTATTCAGAAAAAAGATGGCGAACTGAATTTTTCCCTGCCGGCTATGGATGTTCATAATCGGATTCGGGGGTTTCAGCCCTGGCCGGGGGGATTTGCCAGACTGAACAACCGTGCTTTCAAGTTTCTGGAAACAGGACTGCCGGAGACCCTGGAAACTTTATTGGAACCGGGAATGGTGACCATACAGAGAAAAACCCTGTTTGTTATGTGTGGAGATGGACAGGCGATACCAGTTCTGAAAATTCAACCCGAAAATCGAAAGGCGATGGATGCTGCATCCTGCATTAATGGCGGGTATTTGAAAGAAGGAGACCGGTTTGAAAGCCCCTGAACCTGAGAGCAGACTCACCGCAGAGACGCAGAGGTGGATGAGGGGGATGAGCAGAAAGGGAATTCAACACAAAGGCACCAAGGCACAAAGGTCAGAAAGGTCAGAGGGGGAAAGGGATGCATGATGTATTGAGAAAGACATTAACCAGATCCCTGATTTTTCCGTTTCTTACCCCTACTCCTACCCCTACTGCTACTCATCTCACCAAGGCACAAAGGTCAGAGGGGGAAAGGGATGCATGATGTATTGAGAAAGACATTAACCAGA
>CBEUWV010000339.1:0-2327 GCA_965546895.1 uncultured bacterium | reverse complement strand
CCAGAAGGGCTCCACTATTTCCCGGCATTTTTCCAGGTTTAAAAGTGCGGGTTTCCGAGTAAAGAAAGAAACTGTCTCCTGAATCACGGCTATTGGATAAATGACGAATTGTGGGATACGGATTATGCGGACCCTTTTACCCAGTGCTTTTGCCACCGCAACCCGAAAGGACGACCAGGAGAAAAACTCTGAGTATCCTGCAAAAAAGGCCGTCCGCTCTCCGCGAAAAGTGTCCGCCAGACCCAGTGTCGCGCGACAGAGATCGGGGCCATACACCAGGGAAAACCAGCGCTCCGAAGACCCGGGAAACAATGAAAATCCCCTGTTTGCCATCTGGATAAACGTGAAAATGTCTTTTTCTCCCTCTCCAAACACCGCCGGCGGCCGGACAATGGTGCTGGAAAGCTCTGATGACAGCACATGTTTTTCTCCGGCCAGTTTACTCTCCCCGTAGCTACTCACCGGATGGGGCGCAGTTTCCTCCGTAACCGGTTCTGCCAGTGACGGGGAGGGCCCGATTGCTGCAAGGGAGGACATGTACACCAGATGGGCATCCGGTGCGTCTCGCTCAACAGCCGCCACAATGTTGGCTGTTCCGATTTCATTTACATCAAAATAGTCTTTTCGCTTTCTTGCCCTGGTAAGGCCAGCGAGGTGGAATACAGTATCTACATCCGGGGGAATGGCCAAGGATTCAATCCTGGTAATGTCACCTTCATACAGATCCATCGGTAGATCTTTCAGTCGTGATTTATTCCGAACCAATGCCGACACCCGTATTCCACTATCCAAGAGCAATTGCGATAGATGATGTCCGATAAACCCCGTGGCTCCTGTCAGGAAAACATGCTTCATAAGGCTTTCTCATAAAACCGATACGTTTTGTAACGATAGCCTCCCACTTTTTCCGCAATGTGATTCATCACCAGGTTGTCTTCCAGTATCCATGACATTTCCCCGCCGATGACACCCTTCCGGAAAGCCTCCTGGATGGTCCTGAAATACAATAAGAGGTCAATCCCCTGACGGCGGTATTCCGGTAGCAGTCCCATTGTAATGACCCGAACCGTATCAATATGCTTTCTTCCAAAAAGAAGGCGAAAAATTCCGGTGGGGAACAACCTGCCATTCATTTTTATGAGAATCCGGTTGAGATCCGGAAGCGTCAGGGAAAATCCAATCGCCTTACCATCCTTTTCGGCAAAAAACAGATAATCCTCATCGAGAATCATTTTCATATCCTTCGCTGTATGTGTAAATTCCGCTTCAGTCATTGGAATGAATCCCCAGTTCTTTTCCCAGGCCTTGTTATAAATCTGAAACGCATCTGCGATTTCCCGTTCCAGGTTTTTCAATGATGCTTTTCGGACAGTGACACCAGATCTTTTCAGTATCATATCTGCCTGACGGGTGAGTTTCTCCATTGGCAGCTTTTTCATATCTTCATAGTACGCATATAGATCCATCACCTTTTCCAGGCCGAAAGAGCTAACCAATTCCTCATAGTATCCGGGATTCCATGTCATCAGAAACACCGGCGGCTTATCAACACCCTTCACAAGTAAACCGCATTCATCATTGGTGGAAAAATTCGCAGGGCCGCGCATGGCGGTCATTCCCTTTTCTTTCAACCAGTTTTCAGCAGTTGACAAAAGCGCATGCGCCACGTCCCGGTCGTCAATGCAATCGAAGAATCCGAAGAAGCCGATGTTATCCCCATGAAATTCATTGTGAGCATAATTAATGATTGCGGCTACTCTCCCCATGAGCTTTCGTCCGTCTTCACAAAGGAAATATGCCACCTTTGCATGTTCAAAAAACGGATTTTTCTTCGGGTTGAAAAAATCCCGTCTCTCCATCAGCAGGTGAGGAACAAAATTCGGATTTTTACTGTGCAGTTTCATCGGAAAACGGATGAACCGTTCCATATCCGCTTTGGATACAACCGGCCGGACATTCATCAGATCAACTCCATCTGTTTACCCAGGCGTTCAAAAATCTCCAGCGCCCGATCAATCTGTTCATCAGTGTGGGTTGCCATCAGGCTGACCCGAATCAACGACTGATCCGGTCGGACCGCAGGTGGCACAACCGGATTCACAAATACTCCGTTGTCATTCAATGCTTTGCAATATTCAAACGTCTTCATGTAGTCGCCAATTTCCACCGGGAGGATTGGTGTTTCACTGGCGCCTGTCTGGAACCCCATCCCCTTCAAACCTGTTTCCATCCTCTCCGTATTGTGCCAGAGTCGGGAAAGACGTTCCGGTTCCTCTTCCATGATATCCAGCACCGCCATCACAGCAGCTACCATGGCCGGTGGTGGA
>CBEUWV010000338.1:0-2340 GCA_965546895.1 uncultured bacterium | reverse complement strand
ATCTCGGTTTGTCTCGTTATCTTTCCCAGTTGATCTTTTTCAAGGCCCAGGAGCTGGGGCTTGCCAAAATCAGTGCTGAATATGTACGGCCTCAGGCTGCGGCGGGGCACATTCTCAGCGCTCTGGGTTTCAAAAAAGTGGCGGTATTGCCGGGCTTTGCCATGGACAACAAAATGAAAAAGCATGACATTATCGTAATGGCTGCGGATCTGGAAAATCTTCTGGACAAGTACGAAAACATGATCATGGATGACGAACATAAGGGCGGTTGATTTAAAGGAAGAAGTGATGGGTGATGGCTTTGGAAAAAAATGACAAGCCAATTATTTTTCGGTTAGTTAATATTTGGCTTATCACGCCGTCCCACCCGAACTATTTCTCATGTTAAAGGATGGATGGCGCTCGACGATGCTCAATCTCTGGCTCTTTCTTTTCTGAACCATTCACAATCCACTATTCACCGTACACGCGGCCCTGTGGGCAGCCTTTGCAGCGTACTTTCACTTTTTTCACCCAATGGGATACGGTACAATCCATGTGAATATGATGAGTCGAGGTATTTTTGTTGAATGCTGATCAATATTAGCAGGGTCTGCAAGTCTTTCGGCGCTGCGGAAGTCTTGAAAAATGTTACATTCCAACTGGATCGGGGCGATCGGGTCGGTGTGGTTGGAGAAAACGGAACCGGAAAGTCAACATTTTTGAACATTGTTTCGGGAATGCTGTCCCCGGATGACGGTATGGTGGCTGTAAAAAGGGGACTTCGGGTGGGGTATGTGGCCCAGCTTGCGCCGGCGCCAGAGGACATCACAGTCCGTGAATATGTTCGACTCGGGGATGAGAGAATTGTGAAGCTGGAGAATCGGCTCAAGGCGATTGAACAGGGTGAAGTCCATGATCCCCATGAACTGGATACTTTGCTCCATGAATATGACATGATGGGTGGTTATCGCTACGACGCAAGGGTGTCGGAAATCCTCCAGGGCCTGGGTATCCATAATCTGGAAAAGCGGCAGGCATGTGAGATCAGTGGAGGAGAGCTGCGCCGCGTGATGCTGGCAAGGGTTTTTGCCTCTCATTCGGACGTTCTCCTGCTGGATGAGCCAACTAACCATTTGGATTTGTTCGCTGTGGACTGGCTTGAGCAGTTCCTGCGGGCCACAGATTCCGCAACGGTAATTGTGTCTCATGACCGCTACCTGCTGGATAAAGCGGTGGATCGGATTGTTGCTTTCAACAATGGAAAACAATTGAATTTTACCGGAAATTTTTCTGCCTATGAGAGACAGCGGAATGAGATGATGGAACAGAACAGAAAAAAATATATGGAGCAGAAACAGTTCAAAGAGAGGGAAATGGACTTTATCCGGCGGAACATGGCGGGCCAGAAAACTAAGCAGGCACAATCCCGGCTCAAACGACTGGAGAAGGTGGAATGGACGGAGCGCGATTTGTTCCGCTTTCGTCGATTTAAGCTTTCGTTTACAGCGACGGGAAGACGAAATAAAGAATTGCTTCATATGAAGGGATTGACGGTGGGATACCGTAAGCCGGTGATATCCGGAATTGACCGCTTGGTTAGAAGGGGCGACAGAATCGGAATTATCGGCCGGAACGGTTCGGGAAAGAGTACGCTGTTGAAAACAATAGTCGGGCTGATTCCACCACTTTCCGGTGAGCTGTGGCTTGCAGAAAACCTGAAAGTAGGGTATTTTGACCAGGACGTTCAACTGCCGATTCCGGACGGAACGGTGAGTGAACAACTGCTGGCTCTGGACCCGGGTTTTCGCAATGAAGATCTGGCACCCTATCTGGCTCGGTTCTATTTTTTCGGGGACGACCTGGAAAAACCGGTTCAACCCTGTCCGGTGGTGAAAGAAGCCGGTTGAAAACGGCGGTACTGATGAAACGGCCCTGTGACCTGCTGGTTCTGGACGAGCCGACGAACCATCTGGATCTTCAATTGAAGGATGCGGTGATGGATGCATTGGTTTCATTTGATGGCAGTTTGCTGGTGGTTTCCCATGACCGCTTTTTTCTGGACCACGTTGTGGACGAGGTACTGGGGCTGGAAAATGGAAAGGCCAGCAGGTTCGCGGGAACTGTCTCAAGTTTCCTTCAGCGTCGGAAACTCGCCAGGGAAGATTCCGGAACAAAAGCCGGTACTGATGAAGGTATCATGGCTGGGGCCCGTGACCTTGCCGTAGATAGAGCCAGAGAGACGGGAATGTCAAAGAATGAGCTGCAACGGGCAAAGCGGCGCCTGAACGAAGTGGAACAGGAGATCGAAGGCTTGGAGAATGCGCAACAGGAATTGGCAGGAAAACTGCAGGACCCTGG
>CBEUWV010000337.1:0-2346 GCA_965546895.1 uncultured bacterium | reverse complement strand
GCCCTGATGCGGCAATTGCCATAACGCGGACGGCACCAATGTACTCCGGCATGGTGAACCTCAGTACGGCTTTTCCGCTTTTATCCGTGTCAACCGGTCCCTGAAACAGGTCTACAGGGCGAAACCGTCGTCGATGCCCCTCTTCTTTTTTCCGTTGTCTTGCCATGGCAGCCATTCTCATGTCGCCGCCAATGCTGAAAACGCTGAAAGCATCCCCCTTCAATGCTCCAATTACCCAGGGGAAGACATCACTGATGGCAGCGCTCAGGCGTTCCTTTTTGTAGAAAAACTTCCACGGGTCCGGAGTAGAAAACCCCGTAAGATCCAGTAATCCTTCATCCACCACTGCAACGGTAATTTGAGCCGGTTGATGATTGCCGGTTTGAACTGCCACCTGGAACCGCTGTCCCGGTTTCAGTTCATCCGGAGTTGAAATCGTGAGGCCGGGATGTGTGGCGGGGGCGCTGACCATGATCGGCAACACACCATACAGGCGCATGGGCCGGTCATTGAGAGTTTGTTCATGGGGTTGTATCACGGACACAGCCACATAGCAATTGGGAGCCATGTTGGAAGTGATGGGGATTTTAATACTGGTTTTGTTTCCGGAATTCAATTCCTCCACACGGGTATGCAGGATATCGTTTCCTTTGATTACCGAATAAGCCAGAGTGCAGGTCTTCGGTGTAGGGAAAGTGATCGTAGCGGTTTCGCCGGGATGGTACCCGGGACGGTCGCTTTTCAGTACAATCATGCCCGCGGTTTTCCCACTTCCCGCGGATTCTCCCCATGCGTAAGCGCTGAAGAAAAAACCTGCAGTATGACCGTCGCCGTGCTGCACTTCCAGGTAATACTCCCCCCTTTCATCCGGTTTGATTTCAATTGGAACGGGAAGAGAATTGGAAGTGATTTCTCCGCTGGCTACTTCTTCTGTGTTGATGTCGGATTTGAATTTTAGCTGGAAAGAACTCCGATTCCTGTATTCCCACCACCAGAATCGGTCATTCCGATAGAGCCGCCATTGAATCGGGTGTCCGCTTACGGCTTTTCCGTCGGTGTTTACAAGTATCGAATTGACAGTGAAGGGCTGGCCTGTCCGGGCATAGCCGTACTCGAACTCCGGTTTCTGGAGTCCCACGTAGTACCGGAATGTGTGGACCGGGATAACGATCTGGTTTTGATTGGCTCTGCCGCCTTTTTCCAGAACGCGGGCTTTTACGATGGCAACCAGTGGCCCCGGCGCGGTAATGGTGTCCGGAACACTCCATGACACCTTTGCGATGCCGTTCTTGTCCAGTTCCTTATTGTAGATTTGTGTCGTGGTATTCCGGAAGTTCACGGTCTCATTGACAAAACGATAGGCAGGATAGTTCTTGAATGTGGTGCTGCCTTTCTGCAGGGTCAGGTCTACCATTGCCTTCAAATTTGATGCCGGTGTGCCAAAGAGGTATTTCGCCGACAGTGTCAGCGAGAGCTTTTTTTGTTCCGGGGTGAGGGCCGGAACGTCTGCCTTGACCCTCACTTTCAGCTTGTAGGGTACAACGGTCTCAATTCGAATGGGATGGACAAAGGTTCGGCTTCCGGCCGTTATTTTTGCCTGCCAGACACCGGTCGGATCATTCTCCGCAGTCGTGAACCGAAAGACATAGAAGCCGTCTTTCCCTTTTCGTAATGTGGATTTCAGTGCCACCTGTTGCTTCGGATTGGTCAATGTCAAGGTTACAGGGTGGTTTTCAGGGAAAGTGCCTTCTTCGTTTCTGACAATCAGGGACAGGTGAACCTCATCTCCGGGCCTGTACACGCCCCTGTCTGTAAACACAAATGCCCGTAAATTCTCTTTGTTCACTTCGCTTCCCCCGACATCGAAGGAAGAGACGTTCCATGCCATGGCGGAATTCAGGAGAAAGGTCGTGTTGTCCCTGTATTTACCTCGGACGTAGTATACATCCTTTTTCACGTTGGTGAATTCGGCCTTTCCTTCTCGGTTTGTGACAGCAGTCTGAATTATCTGATCCTGGTAGCTGCGAAGTTCCACCGTGACCCCGGACATCGGTTCAGCGGAAAGCAGGTCGGTGGCAATGACTACATGGTGTTTCCCAGTGCCATAGTGGGTCAGGCCAATGTCCGTTATTAGCACCGGTTTGTATATCCTGCCGTGGCGCCACATGTAACCGGGCGCCTTCGGGTCATTGTACCAGTCAGTATAATTACCATAGGAAGCTGCTTTGGTTTCCGGTATCATGTCTTCCCTCTGAAAACTGAGGGAGACCAGGAACATCCCCAATGTCCCTTTCCGAAGCAACTTACTCAGGTCAATGGCATACTGTTCTTTGTCGTTAAGCTTTC
>CBEUWV010000336.1:0-2362 GCA_965546895.1 uncultured bacterium | reverse complement strand
TGTGGCAAACGACACAACCGCCCCCTTTCCGCCTCAAAATCTTCATTTCACGGAGGTAAGAAGTTTTCATATTATGCTTGCATATGATGCGGCACAGGATAATCAGGGCGGTAGCGGTATCAAGCAATATCATGTTTTCCGGAACGGGGTATTGGCAGCGGACATTTCGACCACGACTTACGAAGATACAGACGTGGTGGAGGACCAGTCCTACAGCTACTACGTAGTTGCCGAAGATTATGCCGGGAACATGTCCGATCCCACCGATACGATTACAACAACCGTTCCGGTGGAGGACCTTGTCGCACCGACCACGCCATCCGGTCTGACCGCCGACATTACCAGCACAGAAGTAACCTTGAGCTGGAATATGAGCGTGGATGATGGGTCCGGTGTGGATTACTACGAGGTTTATCGCAACGATTCCAGCACTCCTTTCAAGCAGAAGGGAGCACCCATCGCAACCACTGTGTTCACAAGCTGGACAGATTCAAGCGTTGAGGCCGGCCTCAGCTATCAGTACAAGGTACGGGCACTGGACCGGGCGGGGAATGCCTCTTCTTATTCCCTGCTCAGTGTGAACGTACCGGAAGAAACAGCTGTGGACAATACAATCTATTTCCCACACCTGGATTCCAGTGATATGTGGTGGACCGGCTTTGCCCTGGTGAACACCAGTGATACCGCCGCCAATATCGGCTTTGAATTCTACTCATCATCAGGGGAGGTCGTCGCCACCCTGCCCGAGTTAACAGTATTGGATGCAGGCCAGAAACTGGTTTACACAATCCATGATCTGTTCGGAGGAGATGTTCCGGCAAATGCAGCCTGGTGGCGGGTCACATCCGATCAGCCCCTCAATGGCTTTGAACTGTTCGGGACAAACGATTCGGAAGAAATGGTGGGAGTAAAAATTTCCAAAACACCGTCCAACAAGTTGCTTTTTCCGTCTATAAAAGTAGATGACACTTACTGGACCGGCGTTGCTCTCATCAATACCGGCGATGCAGACGGAACCGTCACATTCCACGCCTACGACGCGAACGGCAATGAGCTTGAAGGGTCGCTGACCTTAGCTCTGAAGTCACACGGGAAGGTTGTGGATGTGGTTCAAAATTTCTTTGAAAACCAGACGATTCCGGCAGGAACCGCTGTGGTAGAAGTTGTTTCAGACCAACCCTGTATCGGGTTTGAACTGTTTGGAACCCACGGGGATGAAGCACAGGGGATTAAACGCGGTCTGGCAGGACTCAGCGCATTACCGCTGGATGCGGACAGTGCTTTTCAGAAGGCACTGACGGCAAAATCGCTCAAGACTGCCAATGTCAAAGCGGGAAATGCGCCCAACAACCTCAGCGCAATCGTTCTCAACGCATCCTCCGTTGAATTGGACTGGGACATTCCGGATACCGGAACACCCGATTCTTACCAGATATGGACAGCAACCGTGACCAGTACACCTTTTGGCGATAGAGTGGACCTGGACACTCTCCTGGGTGAAACAGGAGATACTTCCTATGTGGTTGGCGGTCTGCAGGCAAATACCGAATACACCTTTGTGGTTATCGGTATCACCGGAGGTGTGCAGTCAGCCGCCAGTAACAGCGTAACTGTCACCACACCTGCCGAGAGCGTACCGGAGGCCTACACTTACATGGCCCCGCGATTGGAAGAAAAAAACGGCGGTATCACCGAACTCCACATGGTAAACCTTACAAGTGAAGCCGCTACCGTCACAATCGCAACCATAGATGATACTGGCAATACGGTGGAAAGCACCTCTCTGACTGTCCCTGCCCAGGGATCATCTTCCCTCAATGTAGGCGACACCTTCACAATCGGAAGCGATATCATGGCAGCCCGCGTTGTATCCGACCAGCCGCTGGCAAGCTACGAAGTCTTTGATAATCAGGAGAGCGGCTATTACGACACACTGTATCTGTTCAGTAAGGGCATGAACAAAATCTATTTCACTCACATTGCCCCGCAGACCATCTATTGGAATTCGTTTATCGCCATGTGGAATCTGTCTGAATACAGCAATATGGTGGAACTGCGGCTACATAAACCGGACGGCACCCTGCTCTCCACTGTGACCACATTGATTCCGGCAGGCGGCGTTTCTTCAGGTGAGATTCATGATTACGTACCCGATGACGACATGGTGCAACAGATTGGATGGATAGAGGTCGCCGGTCAGTATCCCATCAACGGATATCTGGCATTCGGACCGAAAAACGGCCAGACATTGGCCGCCATTGAAGCGGAGTAGCAGAAAAAAAGGGGAGCCATCCGGCTCCCCTTTTTAAGTTTAAGTCTGAGTTTAAGTCTGAGTTAAGAATGGGAAGTGGCAGAAAGTGCG
>CBEUWV010000335.1:0-2371 GCA_965546895.1 uncultured bacterium | reverse complement strand
GTCGCAACGCGTCACTGGGAACCGGAACTGTAGACAAGCGCCCAAAGCACAATGGCCTGCAAAGTTAAAATATCGATCCTGCCCTGACTTTTCTGAATCCATCACTCTTAGGCGAGTAGGGGTAGGAGTTGGAGTAGGGGTATGAAAAATCAGAGAATTGCCAATCCCTGTCTCTTGTCACCCATCACTCATCACCCTTCACTTCTACTCAAGCTTGTCCGTGTTCCTTTTTTCCGTATAATGGTCAATGGAAGGACAAAGCAGGGGGATCGCATGAAACACATTGAGTGGAAAGGCCGGGCCTTGGTTCTACTGGATCAGCGGAAGCTGCCCGGGGAAATTACCTTTGTCACCTGCGAAACACCGCAAGACGTCGCTGCGTCTATCCGGAACATGGTGGTAAGGGGAGCCCCTGCCATCGGTATCACTGCCGCGTACGCACTGGCTCTGTCTGCCATTTTGAAACGGGATTTTGATTCCGATTGTCAACTTCTGCTGGCCAGTCGTCCGACCGCTGTGAATCTTCCATGGGCGGTGGAAAGGATGCAAAAACACTACGACGAAAACCACGGGGCTCCTGACGCCATGGTGACCGAAGCAATTGCCATACATCGGGAAGATATTGAAATGAACCGTAAAATGGGGGATTTCGGTGCCGCCCTTTTTGAAAAGCCAGTCACCATTCTAACCCATTGCAATGCCGGGGCACTTGCCACCGGGGGATACGGCACAGCGCTGGGCGTAATTCGTTCTCTGTTCAGGCAGGAAAGGTTGAAGGAGGTATTCGCCGATGAAACCCGGCCCTACCTCCAGGGGGCGCGGCTGACGGCTTTCGAACTGGCCGATGCCGGAATTCCCCACCGGGTCATTACAGACAACAGCGCAGGATATTTCATGGCGAAGGGAGAGATTGACGCGGTGATAACCGGGGCAGACCGCATCGCTGCCAACGGGGATACCGCCAACAAGATCGGAACGATGATGGTGGCTGTCCTTGCAAATCATTTTGAGGTCCCATTTTACATTGCGGCACCCTGGTCCACGTTTGATCTCACTCTCGAATCCGGAAAGGATATCCCCATTGAAGAACGGGGTCGAAACGAAGTGGCCTTTATCAACGGGAAACCCATTGTGCCGGACTCAAGTCCTGTCGCCCATATTGGTTTCGATGTAACACCGGGAAAACTTGTTTCCGGTTTTATTACTGACAGGGGCATTTTGCATCCGCCTTTTCAAGAGGATTCTGATTAACCAGACCTACAGAAAATGCGATTAAATTCCAGTTGTTTTGTTTGACAAGACCCGTGAAATTGCTATAATGACCACGTTTTGACTAAACATGGAGGTCATGTAGCATGCAGATCACAGAAGTCAACGTAACACCCATCAACAATGAGAAGAAACTGAAGGGATTTGCTTCCATCGTCTTTGACAACTGCTTCATCGTCAGTGACATCAAGATTATTGAAACTGCACGGGGGGCCTTCCTGTCCATGCCCAGCAAGAAAGCTGCAAATGGCAAATTCAGAGACGTTGCACATCCACTGAACGGCGAAACCCGCAAGATGATTGAAGAACGGGTTTTTGAAACGTACGAAACTGTTACCGGACGTCGACTGGGCACAGATTTTGCCGAGGTTGCCGAAGAAGAGGAGCTACCGGACACACAGGAACTGGAACCGGCTGAAAACACTCTGGAACCAATAGCTGAGAGTGCCCCGGCATTGGAATCAGACCTGGAACCGGAGGAGAAGACGGACAAAGAACCGGCGGACACTTCCACCCTCTTGTCAGTCAAGGAATTCGGATACTGATTATAACTTGGGGAGTAGCCAAGTGGTAAGGCAGCGGGTTTTGGTTCCGCTATACGCAGGTTCGATTCCTGCCTCCCCAGCCATTCTGATTTTTAGAAAGGATTGAATGATGAACAACCATCCTCTCAAAATCTTCTCGGGAAGCGCAAACCCGGCAATTGCAAAAGAAATCGCTGCATATCTGGGAATTGAACTTTCCCATATTGAACTTGGCCGCTTCAGTGACGGTGAAATTTCCTGCCATATCCCGGACAATGTTCGCGGATCGGATGTGTTTTTCATTCAATCTACCTGCGCTCCCGCCAATGAGAATCTCATGGGTTTTTTGATGATCCGGTTGACCATCTGTACAGTTCAGCAATCTTTATCGGTTTCATCCGGTCGTTAAACATTCCCGACCTCTGCGTTGTGGCACCGGATGTGGGCGGCGCGGAACGGGCCCGGGCATATTCCAAGCGTCTGGAGACTCCCCTGGCAATTGTGGACAAGCGGAGGGAGCAGGCCAACGAGTCGGAAGTTATGAACGTTGTCGGAGATGTAGATGGTAAAAATGTTTT
>CBEUWV010000334.1:0-2376 GCA_965546895.1 uncultured bacterium | reverse complement strand
CAGGGCAACAAAAATGAACATATTTGCGAGATTGGCCCGGACACCGGTTTCCGATGCGTCGCCTGTCCTGAGGAAAGTTCCGATCAGCCGGGGAAACCACCAGGTTAGATAGTCCAGCAACTTATGGAATATATAAGCCATTAGAAGAAACAGTGCAATTTCGCCCAAATGATAGAGTGAGTTGAACGATAGTCCGAACCGGACATACAGAATAAACATAGTGAATCCGAGAAGGGAGAAGACCTCTCCAATACTGCCCATGATCAACAGCCGTTGTCCATATTGCTGTTCAATCAGTGCGGATTCCTTGAGTACCGGAAAGAGCAATCCGACCGCGGTGGTCATGTAAACCAGTCCATAGATTGCCGGTTGATTCAAGAGGTGGGACGCCCCGAATGACAGAGCGGATAGAATAGAAAACATGACCAGGTACAACCAGAGATCCAGACGGGGAGTTTCTTTCATTTTTTCAAAATTGATTTCCAGTCCGGCGAGGTACATGAGGACAAGAAATCCCAGTTCGCCGAGGAAGCGGATCAAGCCCGTTTCTTCCGGTTTCCAGTGGACTATGGCACCTAGTAAGAGACCGTAGGTGATTTCTCCTACAGCTGTTGGGAGCATGAGACGATGGCTGATGAAAGGCATGAGAAATGCCCCTACTGCAATTGCCAGCAGCAAGATTGCTCCATTCTCATGCATTATCTGAGACCCCCGGGATCAGTAAAATGGACTGCGAAGTGTTAAGAGCGAGCCGAAATGGAACATTCCGGTTGAATGGAGCGGTGGATTCTTTTCTCCGACTGACCGTAACCACCAAGCTGTTTCTTTCGGATTCAAGGAATTTGAGGGAGGTATTGACCGGATTTCCTTCCATTTCATGATACGGAATCGTTTGTTCAAAGATCGTCTGAAAATCATGGACAACCTGCTGACACCGGCTCATTGCTTCTTCGGCTTCTTTTCCCCTGAGTTCCCGGGGAAGGGCGACGCGAAATGCTTCGAAAGGGATTTTCATCAACCGTGCAATTTCGGCAGCGGTTTCCAAGGCGTAGATTGGTTCATGATTGTTCATTGAGACCAGGATTTTCTGATATGGATGGCTGGATCGGGCCATCAGGCATGGAACCCTTGCCTTGAGAAAGATTCTTCTCAGACGGGACCGGAACCCGATTCCAGATCCCGGGATCAGTAGCATTCCGGCCTCAGGGGGAGTGTCAAGCAGTTCACTGAATCGGTCTATTCCTTTGCTGATATGGAAGTCCCGGTCTACTTCCTTTATCTGTTCTGCCAGTGCAGTCGGAACTCTTTTTCTAAATGGGATGAACTGAAGTTTTGTCGCCCGGGTGTT
Source organism: uncultured bacterium (assembly GCA_965546895.1). Taxonomy (GTDB): domain Bacteria; phylum Acidobacteriota; class Holophagae; order Thermotomaculales; family Thermotomaculaceae; genus UM-FILTER-49-7. The sequence continues at coordinate 1,028 of CBEUWV010000334.1, read as the reverse complement.
GTCCAGCCAAAACTTTCCTTCTGACAGGATGTTGTCGATAGTCGAATGGAGAGGGATGACAACATCTGTTCCATACTGGAGCGGAAATTGGGGAACGCCCCGGTTCAGGATCACCGCCACGTTTTCCAGAACCTTTGGATTTCCTGCCAGAACCACCCGGTCATCCACTTTCATCATAGTGTTGCCGGTCGGGACAAGCAGAGCATTATCCCGGTAGATGGCCGCAACTGACCAGTGGGAGGGACGAAGAAATTTCAGTTTTCTGTCAACCAGATGGGATGTGGAAAGAATGTTCACTTCCAGCAATTCTCCCTGACCCAGTCCGATATTGATAGCTCTGGAATAGTTTCGTTGAAGACGGTTTCTAATGACCTGGAGTGCGATGTCAATGGGCTGAATGAGTTCCACTCCCAGTTTCTGAAAAGCTCCGTTATCCCGTCGTTCATTGTGAATAACAAACAGAGAAGTTGTGTGACTGAGAACACTGCGAACAATATTGCATGCTTCCAGGCTGGTTGCTTCATCTTCAATGGCAATGATGACTGTTCGGACCTCTTCTTCGTGAATCTGGCTCCAGGTTATCCGGCTTGTTGCGTCTCCGTGAATGAACCGGGCGTCCGGCAGATTCTGTTTCAATTTGTCTATCCGTTCCCGGTTAAAATCAATGATCAGAATCGGCCATTCGCTTGATATTGAGCTAATAAGGCGCTCCTCAAAGTAACCGACGCCGACGATTACAATATGGTCCTTTCCCATCAGATACTCCTGTAGAATTGTTGGAATTAGTGTATCATATCCGATCTGTACAGATACACCTCTCTGGGTTTCTTTTTCTCTATCCACGCACCGAAGGTGTTCACCATTCACGGCGCTGAAGGCGCCTGACTGGCAACGTGCAAAGCGAGGGCCATTACCGGATCGACCTGGTCCCGGTAGGGTGCAAGTAAAGCGTCCGTCACAACCATATCGGGCATCACACCATGGGTACTGTCTCCCTGTTCCGGCTTCGGACTCACAAAAAACCTGTA
>CBEUWV010000333.1:0-2393 GCA_965546895.1 uncultured bacterium | reverse complement strand
GTTGCAGAGGAGAACTCGCCGGTTCCGTTCAAGGGTAAGGTTGCGGCCATTATGGCAGCCTCCCCCGGTGCTCTGGGAGGTATTCGGGGCCTGCAGCACCTGAGGACGCTGTTATCCAATCTCCAGGTTATTGTGATTCCGGAACAGGTGGCGATTCCAAATGCCCATAAAGTGTTTTCTTCTGAAGGAAAACTTACTGACAGTCGCCTTGCTGGAAAAGCGGAACAACTTGGTGCCAATTTGGCAGCATTTACCGAAAGGCTTCGGAAATAGAGTAATAGTATGGGAAAAGAACCAGTTTATTTGGATTATAACGCGACAACCCCCATTGACCCGGCGGTTGCGGCAGTCATGCGCCCCTTCCTTGACGGCGTGTTCGGGAACCCATCCTCTTCCCATTCTTTCGGCATGGAAGCAAAACACGCGGTGGAAACGGCCCGGCGGCAAGTGGCCGCGCTGCTCAGATGCCGCCCTGATGAGGTGGTATTTACCAGTGGCGGCTCCGAATCCAACAATTATGCCATCAAAGGTGCAGCATTCGCGTACCGGGAAAAAGGAAACCATATCATAACCTCTGCCGTGGAGCATCCGGCAGTTCTGGAGGTCTGTCGTTTCCTGGAAAAAAACGGGTTTCGGGTCACCGTAGTGCCGGTGGATGAAACCGGGATGGTTTCTGTAAACGACGTGGAAGCTGCCATTACACCGCAGACAATTCTCATAACGATCATGACGGCAAACAACGAGGTCGGTACGATTCAGCCCATTGGCGAAATTGCGAAATTGGCCCATGACAGGGGCGTTCTCTTGCACACGGACGCGGCCCAGGCAGTGGGGAAAATTCCGGTCCATGTGGATGAGTCAGGGGTGGATCTTCTGTCTGTTGCCGGACATAAACTATACGAGCCAAAGGGAATCGGGGCCTTGTATGTGCGAAGCGGCGTGAAGCTGGAAAAACTGGTTCACGGAGCAGACCACGAACGGGGATTTCGTGCCGGAACCGAAAACATTCTGGAAATTGCCGGACTGGGAAAGGCTTGTGAATTGGCCATGAACCGTCTTGAAGAAGATATGGTTCACTCCGGATCACTTCGCGACCGCCTGGAACACATTTTGACAACGGAAATCGCGGATTGCCGGGTGAATGGTCATCGGGAAAAACGCCTGCCCAATACCTTGAGTATTTCCTTTCGGGGGGTGGAAGCCAACACCCTTCTTTCTGAACTGAGCGGTGTTGCAGCGTCCGCCGGGGCAGCTTGCCACACCGACCGGGTGGACGTGTCCTCGGTGCTGGAAGCCATGGGAGTGCCGGTGGAATATGCCATGGGAACGGTTCGATTTTCCACCGGACGGATGACTTCCAGGGGGGAGATTGACCGGGCGGCAGAAGAAATTGTGGAAGCGGTTAGAATGCAGCCCCAGGTGCTGGAGGAAATCCTGAAAAAACTTCCGGTTCCAAACGATCCCAACGTGCTGGTGGGGGCGGATACCACCGATGATGCTGCCGTGTACCGGATCAACGACGATACTGCGCTGGTAGCCACAGTTGATTTTTTCACGCCGATGGTGGACGACCCGTTCCAGTTTGGCGCCATTGCGGCCGCAAACGCGCTGTCCGATATCTATGCCATGGGAGCGAATCCACTGTTTGCATTGAACATCGTGGGATTTCCCGTGGATCGCCTTCCGCTAAGTGTGTTGGATCAGATCCTGGCGGGGGCCCGTGCCAAGGTGGAAGAAGCCGGCATTTTTATTCTGGGCGGTCATTCCGTGGATGACACCGAGCCCAAATTCGGGATGGCGGTGATCGGAACGGTGCATCCCGCACGGATATTGACGAATTCCGGGGCAAAACAAGGAGACGCGTTGATTTTGACCAAGGCTATCGGAACCGGGATTCTCTCCACCGCTTTGAAACAGGGTGCCATAGAGGAAAAGGCTTTTGCCCCTGCCGTGGAAGCAATGGCAGAATTGAATAAAAAGGCAGCCGAAACAATGGCACCGTTTACGATTCACGCCTGTACCGATGTCACTGGTTTCGGCCTGACGGGCCATCTCGCTGAAATGATGGCCGATGGGACAATGGATGCGGAAATCCAGCCACAGGCGGTGCCGATACTCTCAGGTGCCCGGGAATTGGCCATGGCAGACGTGATCCCCGGCGGCACTCGAAACAACCTTGCCCAGGTAGAAAAAGTTGTGGATTGGAATGAAAGAATTCCCCATGCCGAACGCCTACTCTTATCTGACGCTCAGACCTCCGGCGGTCTTCTCATAGCCCTGCCGGAATCAGACTGCGAACGCTTGCTTGTTGCGTTGAAATCGGCCGGAGTAAGCGCGGCAACAAGAATCGGTCAATTCGTGGCGGGAAGAGGGCGGATACGGGTGGGAAGATA
>CBEUWV010000332.1:0-2395 GCA_965546895.1 uncultured bacterium | reverse complement strand
CATCACTCATCACCCATCACTCATCACTCATCACTCATCACTCATCACTTCTTTTCCCCTTCCTCTCTTTTCCAGGTCAAGGGCGGATAAACATCTGAAACTTTCGCTCCTTAAATTCGTAGCAATCAGTATAAAAATCTGGGGGGGATTTTCATGAAAAAAATGATTCTGATCCTGATTGTTGCCAGTTTGCCAGCAGTGGCGCTGGACTATAACATCTCCATCACATTGAATCCCAAAGGGCAGAGTATATCCGGCACGGAGACAATCCTCTGGCAAAATACCAGCGACACCGCTACAGATATTTTGCCGCTACATCTCTACATGAACGCCTTTTCCAATAACCGTTCTGTTTTTGCTTTGGAATCCGGTGGAAAACACAGGGGAAACCGAATGGACGAAAAAGAAACAAAAGGATTCGGATATTGCAAGGTAACTGGGCTCCTTCTGAACGGTGAGAATGCCATGGATACATTCCGCTATATTTCCGACATTCCCGATGCCGAATCCCTGGGTCTCTACTGGAAAGACGAAGTAACGAAGACAATAAAACCGGATAAAACAATCGGAGTTATCCAGCTTGCCAAACCATTGCAACCCGGTGAAAGTGTCACATTGAAAATTACATTTGAAACAAAATTTCCCCGTGTATTCGCGCGAACCGGATACTGGCAGACCTTTTTCATGGCAGGTCAATGGTATCCCAAACTGGCCGTTTTTCAGGGAGCCAAGGGATGGAATTGCCACCTTTTCCACTACCATAGCGAGTTTTTCGCAGACTTTGCCCACTATACTGTATCCCTCACCGTTCCGAAAAACTACGTAGTCGGTGCAACCGGTTACCTGAAAAATACGACCACAACAGGAAAGCTTAAAACACAGACCTTTGAAGTGGACAATGTCCATGATTTCGCCTGGACGGCATGGGACCACTGGAAAGTGGCCACTGATACGTGGAAACACGTCAAATTGTTTCTTTTGTACCCGCCGGGGCATGAAAATACTGTTCAACGTCAAATTGAAGCGCTTAAGGCAGGCCTTTCCGGTTACTCGGAACTCTGCGGTGAAGACTATCCCTACAAAAAATTCACTCTGGTGGACCCTCCCATGCAGGCAGCCGGTGCCGGTGGCATGGAATACCCCATGCTGGTCACGGGAATGTTTCCATCCCCTTTGCTTCCAGCCGGAGTCCGGATTCCTGAAATGGTCATCGTCGATGAATTCGGACACAATTATTTTTATGGAATGCTGGCATCCAATGAGTTTGAAAACGCCTGGATGGATGAGGGAATGAATTCCTTTGCTACCGCCTATGCCATGGACCGACACTACAAGTATGACGTCGATTTTCCATTTCTGAAAATGGATGGGTTTGACGAGGCAAGGATGGGGTTTGCCTCTTACAAAGGCCCGGATTTTCCGGGAAAGGCAGCGTGGGAGTTCTCCCCTGCCGGTGGATACAGTAATTTGAGCTACAACAAACCCACCATCTACTTTCGGACACTGGAAAATATGCTGGGAAAAGAAAAATTCCTGCAGATTTTCCACACCTATTTTGCCAGGTACAAGTTCAAACACCCCACCCCGAATGATTTTCTCAGTGTGGTGAAAGAAATCGGTGGTGATCAGGCAGAAGATTTCGTTCAAAGGATGCTCTATACGCGTGACAAAATTGATTACGCAGTTACCAGGGCCACTTCCAGAAAAACGCCGCGTTTTCTCGGACTGAAAAATTTTAAGCCAATTCCTGAAACCAAGAACAACAAAAAGAAAGAAAAAAGAAAGTATAAAAATACAATCATAGTGGAAAATCGAGGGGATTTCCTATATCCCGTCACAGTAGTTGCCACTCTGAAGGATGGTTCCAAGCAGGAATTCAAATGGAATGGCCGTGATGGCTGGCACCGTTGCAACTGTGGATCCAAATCGGGTTTACGCCTGCGATATTTCTCTCAAAAACAACGCGATCACTCTGCAACCCCGGACTGGCAGCAGTATGACCAAACTGGCTCTTACCATCTCCCAGTTCGTTCAGATGGTTTTCAACATCACTTCCCTGTCCATTTAGGAGGAACCCATGCAAACACTGAAATCTGTTTTGAAAGAACATAAGCTGGTCACCATACTTTATCTTCAGGAACTGGCCCTTTTCCTCATCATTTTCATCCCCCTGACCGTATGGTTTCATTCTCAGACATCCCGAAACTACTTCGGCACCACAGTTACAGTCGATGCTTTTTTCGAAATCTTCACAAAGGGCGGTGCGCTTGTTGTTGCCGCCATCTTCATTACATTGAGCCTATTTCTCTTTATCCTCTTCAGAATTTACCTGATGGGAGGAATCTTTGATGCCCTGATGGGGAAATATTCCGGTCTTCCACGTCTGATGTCTGAA
>CBEUWV010000331.1:0-2396 GCA_965546895.1 uncultured bacterium | reverse complement strand
CACCGGGAGGTGGCTCCGTCTCAGCGCTCTCCTCCGCCATGGGTGCCGGATTGGCTTCTATGGTTGCCGGGTTAACGCTATCCAAGAAGCAGTATGCGTCCGTGAAAAGCGACATGGCAGAAATCGGCACAAAGGCCCAGTCTGTTAAAGACAGCCTCCTGAAGGGTGTGGATGATGATACAGACGCCTTCAATGCCTATTTCAATGCACTGAAAATGCCGAAAAAGAGTCCTATGGAAAAAGAAAAACGGGAAGCGGCCATGCAGGACGGACTAAAGCAGGCAGTAGCGGTACCCTTAAAGACCGCAAAGGATAGCCTGGAAGCCATTGAACTCTGCCTCCAGGTGGTTGAAAAAGGAAATGTGAACTCGGTAACCGACGGCGGTGTCGGCGCTGAAACCGCTTATGCCGGACTTCGCGGTGCCATTTTGAACGTCCTCATCAACCTTCCGGGAATCCATGATGAGAATTTTGTTTCTGAAATGAAAACCCATTGTGAAGAATTAATCCGCAAGGGTGACAACTTGATTGCTTCTGTGCGAAACTTAGTGCTGGAAAAAATAAACTCAATGTAAACTCTGGAATCGGAGCCAACTATGAAATCTCTGAATGAACTGATTCAACAAGCTTCTGCTTTGCCGCCAAAACGGCTGGCAGTGGCCATGGCCGGGGACGGGCCGGTACTTGAGGCCATCGCCGAGGCCATGTCACTGGGGATCGTTAAACCGACACTGTACGGGGATAGAGAGCGCATTGAAGCACTGGCATCGGAAAGAGGATTGTCACTCTCCGGTTGCACCCTTATTCAAAGCCAGACACCTGAGGATTGCGCAAGAATGGCGGTTTCTGCGGTCAGTCACGGAAAATCAGACATCGTTATGAAAGGACTGGTTACTACGGATGTTTTTCTTCGGGCCATCCTCAATAAAGAATGGGGCTTACGGACAAAATCCGTTCTTTCCCATGTTGCACTGTTTGAGGTGCCTGCCTATCACAAACTCTTTCTTTTAACCGATGCCGCAATGAATGTCGCACCGGATCTGGAACAGAAAATCCATATCACCAGAAACGCCGTCCGATTTATGGAAAACATCGTAGCGGGTGCACCTAAAATCGCTTTCCTTTCTCACAGTGAAAAAGTGATGGCTTCCAATTCCGCTTCAACCGACGCCGCCCTTCTTGCCATCATGGCCAGACGGGGACAATTGGGAAATGTCATTGCAGACGGCCCCCTTGCCCTTGACGGTGCAATTTCCAGTGAGGCCGCTGCACATAAAGGTATTGAAAGCGACGTCACCGGAGACGCGGACATCCTTATTTGTCCCGGAATTCAATCTGGAAACGCGCTGTACAAATCCCTGACTTACTTTGCGAAGGCCCGCGCTGCGGCCCTCATTGCCGGTGCCAAAGCACCGATTGTTTTAACTTCCCGGGCGGATTCACCTGAAAACAAACTGTTGTCCATTGTGTTCGCTGTTGTAAACGCATAAGGAAATGTCATGTCTCTGAAGATTCTGGCGATCAATCCTGGGTCCACTTCCACAAAGCTGGGCCTCTACGAGGGTAAAACGCCCCGCCACGTTCAAACCCTCCATCATTCAAACGCTGAACTTGCGGAATTCAAGCATGTGTATGATCAGCTGGCCTTCCGCCGGGAAGCCATACTGGACTTTCTTTCGGAAAACGGTATTGAACTGACGGACATTGACGCATTTTGCGGGCGCGGCGGTCTGCTGAGACCCATTGCAGGTGGTGTATACACTGTAACAAGCACTATGCGTGCCCATCTTCGCGCCGCAAAATATGGTGAACACGCCTCCAACCTCGGGGCCATTCTGGCAGACGAACTGGGGAAAAAAGCCGGAGAAAAACCCGCCTTTATTGTCAACCCTGTTGTAGTAGATGAACTTGAGCCCCTTGCCCGTTACTCCGGAATGCCGGAAAATCCCCGGGTTTCTATTTTTCATGCCTTGAACCAGAAAGCTGTGGCTCAGCGATACGCACACTCCATCAATAAGAAATATGAAACTCTCCGTCTCATTGTCGCTCACATGGGCGGCGGCATCACAGTGGGTGCGCATCTTGATGGGCGTGTTGTGGATGTCAATAACGGACTCGCCGGAGACGGGCCCTTCTCTCCGGAACGAAGTGGGGGCGTACCCACATTAAAACTCATTGAGTTGTGTTTTTCCGGTTACTATGAACCGGCCACCATGAAGCGAAAGGCAGCCGGAAAAGGCGGTCTCGTGTCCTACCTTCGCTCAAATGATGCCCGTGAGATTGAAAGCAGGATTGAAAATGGCGACGAAAAAGCGAGAGAAGTCTACCAGGCAATGGCGTATCAGGTCGCAAAGGAAATCGGCGCCATGCACGCCGTTCTTGCAGGAAACACGGAT
>CBEUWV010000330.1:0-2405 GCA_965546895.1 uncultured bacterium | reverse complement strand
TTCACTTTCCCTCGACCGCAGGGAGAAGAGAGTGACAAAAATTGTCATTCACTGACAAATTTTGTCAGTGATGCGGATAGGTGAAAATCGTAATTGCTGTAAATAAACGAGATATAAATTCTGGCATGAAGCTGGCATTATGAATTCCCGCCTATTAAATTCCTTAAGGAGGGAAAATATGAACAAAAAAGGTTTTACACTGATTGAATTGCTGATCGTTGTTGCGATCATCGGTATTCTGGCTGCCATCGCAATCCCGGGTTACCTCGGTGCCCAGGCAAAGTCCAAGAGAAGCGCGGTAAAAGAGAACGCCTCCAACATCGCCAAAGAATTGCAGAACTGGATGGCCTCTGCGTATGCAACTGATAACAATGATCAGTTTGCTGACACCACCGGCGACGGTATTATGACCGACATTGGTGGTTCCACACCGACCAACCTGGTGACAGCGGCCCTGGCACATACCAACTATGGTTTCATCCTAAACCCGTACGACGGAACTACCACAATGATGCAGAATGACTGCACGGATATAGCGGTTCAGCTAAATGCGACTGCAGGTGGTACCGCTGGTACCGTTGAACTCTGCCCCAATGACGGCAACCGCACTATCACGGTTGTAGGTGTTGCAGAAGACAATACACACAACCCGTACGTAGTTTTCAAGCAGACTGTTTCCGTCGAGTAAAAAAGCCAATTGCAAGTAAAAAAGGGCCCGCCTGTTGGCGGGCTTTTTTTTCATCTGTGTGAACAAGCCTAAGTTCCTCTAAATTCAAGTTTTGTTGATTGCCGTGAGGTGAAGATGAATGCACTGATTTCCACGGTTCTGAAAAAAAAGACAGACAATACATTTATCCAGTTGTTTCGATATGGGATAGTCGGAGGAATCGCCTATCTCGTGGACTTCGGGCTGCTGTTTTTCCTTACGGAGGAAGGCGGTCTCCCCTACCTGCTGTCAGCGGCGATCTCATTTCTGGCGGGACTAACCACAAACTACCTTCTCAGCATCTTCTGGGTATTCAAGACCCGATCTATGGAAAATCGGATGGCGGAATTCTCTGTGTTCGCGTTTATCGGCCTTGTCGGTCTGGGGTTCAATGAACTTTTTCTGTGGGTGTTTACCAGCCTGATGGGCTGGTATTATCTCGTATCCAAGCTGGCAGCAACGCCGCTGGTTTTACTGTGGAATTTTTTCGCCCGGCGCTTCACCCTGTTTTCAGCCCATGGGGAAACAGTTGCTACAGCGAAAGAGGGAGAATAGCGTGGCAAAGAAACAGGCCGTAATCATTGGAGCAGGGCCGGCGGGACTGACAGCTGCGTATGAGTTGTTGCGACATACAGATATTCACCCGCTGGTCATTGAGCAGAGCGATGAACTCGGCGGAATTTCTGCCACGATCAATTATAAGGGAAACCGGATTGATATCGGCGGACACCGTTTCTTTTCCAAATCAGATCGTGTCATGGACTGGTGGCTCAATATTCTGCCATTGGAGGCATCCGTGTCCAATTTTGTCTCCAGTCCTGTTCCCAACTCCGATCCCGATCCCTACCCCAACTCCTACCCCTACTCCAACTCTCCAGAGCGGGTGATGCTGGTGAGAAAACGAAAATCGAGGATTTATTTCCACCGGAAATTCTTCGATTATCCAATCCGGTTGAATCTCCGGACAGCCTGGAATCTTGGCATTCGCCGAATGGGTAAGATTGCGTTCAGTTATCTGAAAAGTGCGATTTCCCCCATCCGACCGGAAACCAGCCTGGAGGAATTCTTTATCAACCGTTTCGGCCGGGAACTCTATGAGACCTTTTTCCATTCGTACACGGAGAAAGTATGGGGAGTCCCCTGCGGAGAAATCAGCGCTGAATGGGGGGCCCAGCGGATCAAGGGATTGTCGATTGGAAAGGCCATACTCCACACAGTAACGGGTCTGTTCAGACGAAAAAAGAACTTTGCCCAGAAGGGAACGGAGACGTCCCTTATTGAACAATTCCTCTATCCCAGGCTGGGACCGGGCCAGATGTGGGAAACTGTGGCGGACAAAGTCCGTGAAATGGGAGGCGAAATCCGGACCGGTTACCGTGCAACCCGCCTGCTCACAAAGGGGAACCAAATCCGGGGCGTTGCGGCAGTCAGCCCATTATCGGGAGTGGTAAGAGAATTTGATGCTGACTATGTGTTTTCCACCATGCCGGTGCAGGATCTGATCCGGTCCATGGGTAATATCGTTCCCGAACCCATACTGAAAATCAGCGAGGGGCTTTCATACCGGGATTTCATCACAGTTGGCCTGCTCCTGAATGACATGCAGGTTCAGGACAGGAAGGGCGGATTGATTTCAGACAACTGGATTTATATTCAGGACCCGGATGTCCTGCTGGGTCGCGTGCAGATATTCAACAAC
>CBEUWV010000329.1:0-2406 GCA_965546895.1 uncultured bacterium | reverse complement strand
TTTCTTTTTCGGTACAGTAATCGCTACTCCATCTGTTTCCTGAAGCAAGAGAACTCCCATGCCAACATCCCTGTAATTTAAGATCTAAAACAGGTTAGTGATCATAGAGTATACCAGCTTTTTCAAAATCCTGTCCAACTTTTTTTCTTTCAGCCAGCGTATAGGAACAGACATCCGTAGAAGCATGTTCAAATTCCCTCCCTTACTTAAACTCAAACTCAGACTTAAACTTGTCCCTTATTTTGAAATCGCTTTTGCTATAATGGTTGAGTGAAGCATGCCCGGCGAGGAGTTTATGGGAAACCGGCGGAAAGTCATTGTCGTGGAAGGTACTCCGAGAACCAGTAAGAAGCAGTTTGCACGTCTGCTGGCCAGGGAGTTGAATTACCATTTCGTCGGAGAACCGGTACCGGATAGCGGTATCCTGAAATCGTTCTACCGTGGTGGTGACCGGTACACGCTGGCAACGGAACTCTATTTTCTTGTCAGCAGATTCAAGCAGTTGGGTCAGGCAATGGAACAGGACCTGTTTTCCCCCTCCGACACAGTTCTTTCTTTCATGATTGAAAAAAGCCGCATCTACGCGTCCATGACCCTGAGTGATGAAGAGCAGAAAATTTACGACAGCATCTATCCCATGCTCAGCGCCACAGGGGTGAAACCGGACCTGATTATTTACCTGTACGCCGAACCGTCCACTATTCTCCGTGCGGTACGGAATTCCCCCATCACCGGGGAAGAATTTATGACGAGGGAATATCTGGATTCTCTGATTGAAGCCTACCATTCCTTTTTTTACCGTTACACAGCATGCCCGGTTGTGTTTTTTGACGTGTCTGAAGTGCCGGACTGGAACGGAGAAAATCTGGATGTGGCAAAGGATATGATCCGGTTCATTGATCAGCTGAAGCCGGGTTCGAATTTTTATGTTCCACGGATAGCGGCCCCGTAGGGGACATGAGTGATGGGTGATGAGTGATGGGTGACAAAAAGGCAGGGAAAAGGGCAGCTTTACCCTTATCTTGTCCCTGTTTTCATACCTTGCACTTGCACTTTCACTCGCACTCTTATCAGAAAAATAAACTTTACTCCCATCCGCCAGTCGGAGGGAGAGAAAGGAGACGAAAATGAAAACTATAACTGCTCCGCAGGTTAAAGCAATGAAGCAATCAGAACAAAAAATCGCGATGGTCACCGCCTACGATTATCCCACAGCGGTACTGGCGTCCCGATCCGGAGCTGATATTATCCTTGTTGGCGATTCACTGGGCATGGTGATTCTGGGCTACGAAGACACGCTGAAAGTGACTATGGCGGATATGCTCCATCACTGTAAAGCCGTGGCACGGGGTGCCCGGGGCCCACTGAAAGTAGGGGATATGCCGTTTATGTCCTATCAGGTTTCCACTGCACAGGCCGTGGAAAACGCCGGGCGTTTCATTCAGGAAGGTAACATGGACGCTGTCAAACTGGAGGGTGCAGGATATGCGGACCGGGTTAGCGCCATTGTTGAATCCGGAATTCCGGTCATGGGGCACCTGGGTCTCACGCCCCAAAGCGTCAAGGCCTTCGGAGGATTCAAGGTTCAAGGGAAAACGCTGAACGCGGCACGAAAGCTTCTTGATGACGCGGTCAAGCTGGAAAATGCCGGCGTTTTCTCAATCGTACTGGAAGGTATTCCCGCCGAACTGGCAAAAATGGTGACAGATGCAGTTCATGTCCCCACCATTGGCATCGGAGCCGGTGCCGGATGTACCGGTCAGGTTCTTGTTTTTCACGATTTGCTGGCAATCCCGGACCCCGCCCCGTTTCAGTTCGTCCATACCTTTGAGAAAGCCGGTTCTGTTATGGAAAAAGGTCTCGTCGATTATGTGGCAGCTGTACGAAACGGGACTTTCCCTGAAGCGGGACATTCCAGCCATCTCTCCGAGCCCGTGGAAAAGGCCCTGAAGAAGGAGGTTGTACGCAAGTGCATGTAATCTCTTCTATTTCAGATATGATATTGGCACGAAACGCCTTAAAGGGAAGCGTGGGATTCGTTCCCACAATGGGCTACCTGCATGACGGGCATCTATCGCTGATGCAGAAAGCCCGGCAACAGACAGACAATGTAATTGCCAGTATTTTTGTCAACCCTACACAGTTCGGGCCGGGGGAAGACCTGGACAGTTATCCCCGTGATTTTGAGCGGGATGAAAAGCTTGCGAAAGAAGCCGGTGTCAATATTATTTTTTACCCCGATAAACAGGACATGTACCCGCAGGGCTACTCATCTTATGTGGTTCCGGACGGCCTTGACAGCCACTTGTGCGGGGCAAAACGACCTGGCCACTTTCGGGGTGTGATGACCATTGTGTTGAAGCTCTTTAACATCATACGCCCCACTGACAGTTATTTCGGTCAGAA
>CBEUWV010000328.1:0-2427 GCA_965546895.1 uncultured bacterium | reverse complement strand
CGTCGATCATGTAATGGACATTTACCGGCACACTGTAATTGACTCTTTCCGGAAAACCCAGAGTATCTGCAATGTATCTGCTGAGTTCCGTTATCCAGTAATATGCATTCACTTCTTCGAAGCGAAAATCATTCCGCGTATAGTTAAATTCTCCGGTATCCGACTGTGCCATCCCCGGTGTGTAGCCCGGAACCGCCCTTGAATCCATGCCAGTGGCCGTCAGATCCACATATTGGTTCTTGAGTTTACCGGAGGCGTCATCCAGCAGGTGAAGCGTCACCTGCATTCTGGCATTGTCCAGTACTTCCGAATCTTCATCGTTGTTATCAACCAGGCTACTGTCGCCAGTTGTTGAAATGGGATTGGGATGGAAAACCATCCCGACACCGTCATGACTTTCGTGAATCATATTGCGCTTGAACAGGAGTTTTCCGGTTCCAGCACCCATAAAAGCCTCCCAGCATTGATCTCTTCCGGAAACAACAACTCGATATGCGGGCATCCCTTTGAAGTATCCAAGAACGGGACCTTCTTCCAGCCGGTCTGTGCCAGGCATGGCCGAAAACGAAAGATTGGGGAGCATCAGTGGGGACAGCACAGGTGATTTCTCATCATTGAAGACTCTCTCTACACTGTCCCTGAAAATTTCTACGCGGCCACCATTCAGCACAAAATAGGCTCGTCCGTAGAAAACAGGCAAGCCATTGTGAAGTTGCTGCAACCACAGAATTGTTTCATTCCCATCCGTGGTATTTCTGACAGGCACAAATTGATCAGCTGGAAAATCAAGGTCCTTCCCATAATTATTGATAAATGCGGCAGCGACTTGTTCCGGATTTCCTTTGTAACTTATGGACTGACTGAAAACGATATCTCTCACCCTCCCCGTCTTATCCGGCACAAGGAATCGGATCTTATTTTCCTTTTTCAGACGCTTGAGTGAAAGTGTTTCCGCAGTCATACCCGTTCCACAAATAAGAAACATCGCAAATAACAAAGCCAACCGTGTTCTGATCACGTTCATGGGATTACTTTACAACAAACTGGTCGATTTGCCAGGATTCTCCGTATGCGGAATCGATTTCAAAAATAAACCGAACCGTTTTCCCGGCATAGGTTGATATGTCATATGACTCCCTCTTCCACCGCGTAAAGCTGGCATCGGTTCCACTCACTGCAGGCTCATTTGAAAGGGGAAGGCTCTGTATATAGGCCGGCGTAAATGTCTGGAGAGCCGTTGCACTATCCAGACTCCAACCATCCCCAACAGTTGTGTCCTCTGTTACGTAAAAGGCATCCGAGTCCTCGGCGTAATCCGGCCATCCGAACTGGGAATAGAAGGAAACCTCGGTTACATTGTCCGGAAGCGTCATGACGGGAGAAACCAGAATTTGATGGTTACGGATTTTTTCTTGGGTCTGAGGATCCTCCCCCCCATAAAACCCAACAATGTAGTCATACCCATCCGGCACAGCCTGGTTATAATTTTTGTGAAATGTACCATCGATTCCATAGCTGATCAGTGATGCAAGGTCCCAGCCCAGCCCGGTATCCTGATTGTCCGATAGTTGCCACAATTCCCAGCTAGTTTCTCCACTCCCGTAAACATCTTTTTCAAATCCCTCACGAAACTGTAGCGGTGGTAATGGTGTTGCCAGCATCCCGGAAATATAATCCTGTTCAGGTGTAAGATTTCCCCATAATTCAAACCCGACAATCGGTTGATCACTTTCGAGTACAATCATAGACGTGTCTTCCGGAGGTCCGCTGTTTTCACCATCTGTGAAAAATGCCTTTGCTGTATTCACAATCTTCTGGTTGGGTACCAGATTGTCCGAAAGTGTGATGGTTTTCAGTATCTTTCCGGTATTATCATAAGCGGTCGCAGTAACAGTCGCCGCCTCTGTTCCCACGTTTACAGCGGCTATTCCTGTCCAGAAAGCATCGCTTGATTCCACATGGGGATAGAGGAGACTTTTGTTCCCGACGCCGGGCGCATTGATTCCAGCCAACAACCTGTTGCCCCTGGCATCCAGCGTACCAAACAGTTCATATCCTATCAATCGGCCTTCCACAGTCGAGACTTGAATCCACGCGGTCCCGGTGGGGAATTCCAGCCCATTGTCTGTCCAGAAACTCTGCACCACCTTAACCAGCTTCTGGGATGCCGTCATATCGTAACTCACCGGGGTAAGTGGATTGCCCGCTGCATCAAATGGTTGAAATATCACGGTTGCCGGGCCGGTGGATACATTTTCAATTGCAATCCCGGTCCACCAGTACTGTCCATTTACATCAATATGGGGGAAATACAGGGTTGTTGCAGTTCTTGATGTCAGATCCAGGCCACATTCCTGATGAATCCCTTCCCCCTTTCTGACAAAAAGTTCCATCCCGGCAATGACATTGGTCGACTTATCCGCGGGC
>CBEUWV010000327.1:0-2433 GCA_965546895.1 uncultured bacterium | reverse complement strand
AATGAAAGTGGAATGCCCGGATGAGAAAAAATTCCAGGTCATTTCAGCTATGCAGAAGGCGGTTTCAACGGGAAGCGCAAATCTTCCCGGCTTGAAGAAGGTTATTACCATTGACGGGCTCAGAATGATTTTTGAAGACGGCTGGTCCCTGGTACGGGCCTCCAACACCCAGCCGGTGCTGGTGCTCAGAATGGAAGCATCGGATGAAGACGCGCTTTCCCGGATTCGAACTCAGACAGAAACATTTCTTCATCAGCATTTGAATAATTGAAGAGTCAACGAGGTACATTTTTCATCAGGCAGTCCGGGTGAAACAAGATTGGGCTGCCAGTCGTATTATCGACTGTCATGTTCTTAAAAGGGAGGTATCATGGAGGGCATCAATCGTTTATTTAAGGTGTTATTTTCACCGGCTGAAGTTTTTGAAAAAGTAAAAAAGAGTCCAAAAGTCTTTTTACCCATTATTTTTCTTACATTAATTGTCACAGGAACCACC
This sequence comes from uncultured bacterium, assembly GCA_965546895.1. Classification (GTDB taxonomy): domain Bacteria; phylum Acidobacteriota; class Holophagae; order Thermotomaculales; family Thermotomaculaceae; genus UM-FILTER-49-7. The sequence continues at coordinate 1,937 of CBEUWV010000327.1, read as the reverse complement.
GGTTACTACGCTTATCAGATGAATGCTCCGGTTATAATGGAAAAACAGCTGGAAATGTCCGGAAGGGCCAGCCAGCTCAGTGACGAGATGAAAGACAAGATTATTGAAACCCAGTCAAAATATGTTAAATACACCACGCCTATCGGAGCAGTTCTGGGCACACCTATCATGCTTTTGCTTGTCGGGCTCTATCTTTTTATCGCCGCAAAGCTGATGGGAAGCGATGCCGGCTATGGACAAAACCTTGCTGTGGCAGTCTACGGGTCCGCACCGGCAATTATCGCGATGGTGGTTGCCTTTGCCATCATGCTCACAGGAGACGCATCCACCACCGTGTTCCAGGATCTGATTCCATCCAACGTCGGGTACTTCTTCCCGATGGAAGAGGTTGGCAAAAAACTCTATATCCTGCTCAAATCAGTCGATTTCTTCAGCATCTGGAAATTCATCATCATGATTATCGGGTTCAGCACAATAACCGGGGCAAAGACCTGGAAATCAGCAGCCGTCATCCTGGTTCCGTGGGCACTGTTCATTTCCGTTCTAACGCTGGTCTTCTAAACGAGGAAATATGCCAAAAAAATTGATCATTGCAATTGTAGTTCTCGGTGTTGCCGGAATGATAATCATGGGTGCTGTCTCCAAGCGGGATTCGGGGCAAGCTGTTTTCATGGCTAATGTGGAAACCGGACCGTTTCGCGACACCATTAACGCCAGCGGACTCCTGATCCCCCGAAAAAAGGTCAGCATCATGTCCGACGTAATGGGGAAAATTGTAGAACTTCCCGTAAAAGAAGGAGATATTGTCAAAAAGGGGCAGATACTGGTCCGTATTGACGATCGCGACCTGAAGAGTGAAGTTCAGCGGCAGGAAGCCGGGGTCCGAATGGCTCAAATCCAGGTAAAAAATCAGGAAGTGTCCGTTGACACTGCCAGCCGGGAATTCAAACGGAAAAAGCGGCTATTTGAAAACAAATTGATATCTTTGGAAGCTTTCGAACAGGCACGCTCCTCACTGCAGGGTGCGGAATTGTTGCTGAATCAGTACAAGGAAAGCGTGGTCCAGGCAAGGGCCATCCTCCAGAAATCAAAAGAACTCCTCTCAAAAACGGTTATCCTGTCTCCCATGGCCGGGAAAATCACCTCTCTGAACAAGGAATTGGGGGAACAGGTAATCCAGGGGACCGTCAATATACCCGGCTCTGTCATCATGGAAGTCAGTGATATGTCCGCAATCGACCTCGAAGTGGAAGTCAACGAAATAGAGGCATCCCGCATCCGTACCGGCATGCTTGCGACCCTGAAACTGGATGCCCTGGCGAATCGAAAGTTCAAGGGAAAGGTGTTTGAGATCGGTCAGTCGGCTTACCGACCCCAGGGCCGGGACGTGTCCGTTTTCAAGATTAAGATTGCTCTACTGGAATTAGACCCGGCAATGAAACCGGGAATGAACGGCGAAGCGGAAATTACGGTTCAGGAAAAGAAGAAGGCCCTCTTCATTCCGATTCAGGCAGTCCGGACCGGTGACGACAATAAGAAATTCTGTTTTGTGCTGAAGGACGGCAAAGCGGAGAAAAAAACAGTGGAAACCGGCCTTTCCAATGACGCAAACACCGAAATCACTTCGGGACTGACCGGGGATGAAACGGTCCTCACCGGCCCATACCGTACCTTGAAAAACCTGAAGACCGGCGACAAAGTTCGAAAAAAGAAGAAAGACTGATGCTGATTCAGGTAGAAGAACTGACCAAAACATACATCGTGGGAACGGAAGAGGTCCACGCACTGGATCATGTATCCTTTACGGTGGAAGAAGGGGAATTTCTTTCAATCATGGGCGCGTCGGGATCGGGAAAATCCACGCTGATGAACCTGCTGGGTTGCCTGGACACCCCCACAGAAGGGCTCTATCTGCTGAAAGATACGGACGTTTCGAG
>CBEUWV010000326.1:0-2435 GCA_965546895.1 uncultured bacterium | reverse complement strand
TCCCTCTCTGCGCCTCTGCGGTGTAAACTCCTCCCCATCTGGCCTTTGTGTTGACTCTCCTTTTGTTCTTTTTCTTCGGGAAAAACTTTGGACTTGATTACACGTAAAGTAACTTGTGTATAATCGACATGAATTGTATCTTTGGAGGTTCCATGAAAAAGCTCTTATTGTTTCTTGTCCTGGCAAGCAGTCTGCCCCTTCTGGCCGGACCGGATCTTGCCACCCTGTCAAAAAAGGCCGATCAATACCAGGGAAAATTTGATGCGGTCACACTGCTGGAAGACACAACCGTCAAAGTAGCGCCTTCCGGAATGACCCACACAGTGGAAACCACTGCGATCAAACTCCTGTCTGACAAGGGATGCCGGACCTATCAGACCGTCAGTTTCTTTTATGACCCGCTCACCCAGATCAGACGAGTCATCTCGGCTGACGTAAGCCATGAGGATGGCAGCAAGACCGAAATCCCCCTGGACAAAGTAAAAAGCTATCCCCAGCCGGCACGATGGATCTACTGGCCCAATACCCGTATATCAATTCCATTCGGGCTCTTGAAGCCGGGAGATGTCGTCCGGTACAAAGTGGAAATGAAGGGATTTTCATATGCACTTCTGGACAAAGCGGTCAGCGATAATGACAGCCGATTCCAGCCCCCGATGAAGGGTCAATTTTACGCTATTGTTCATTTTCAGAGCTTTTCTCCCATCCTTCACAAATCCTACTCAGTGGAACTGCCGAAAGACAAGCCGATCCAATTCAAATTCTTCAATGGAGAAGTGACACCAATGGCGGCATTCACTGATGGCGGCATGAAATATACGTTTACCAAAGAGAATATCGAACCGGTAAAACAGGAAGCCCACATGGTTGATATTTCCAACGTCTGTCAGAAACTGCTGATTTCCACAACTGTGTCCTGGAAGGACAAATCAGAATGGTTTTATGGCGTTAATGAACATTTCGCATTCAATTTCACCCCGGAAATCAAGAAAAAGGTGGATGAAATCACAGCAAAATGCAAAACAGACGAAGAAAAAATTGATAAACTGAACCATTGGGTTGCCCACTACATCCGCTATTCCGGGCTGTCCATGGGAAAGGGCGAGGGCTACACCCTGCATCCTGCGGACATGAATTATCGTGACCGGCAGGGAGTCTGCAAGGACAAGGCCAGCATGCTGATTTCATTCCTTCGGGCCGCGAATTTTAACGCCTACCCCGCCATGACAATGGCAGGCGCCCGAATTGAAGATTTCCCGGCCGATCACTTCAACCACTGCGTGGTGGCACTCCGGGAAAAAGATGGTACTTTCCGAATGCTGGACCCAACCTGGGTACCATGGGTACGGGAAGAATGGTCTTCCGCCGAGCAGGAACAGCAATATCTGGTGGGATATAAAGACGGCCAGCCCCTTCGTACAACTCCGTATTCTCCCCCGGAAAAACATTATTACCGCATTGTTTCCAACTGTCGTATTGACAGGAAGGGAACACTCAGCGGAACTCTGAAGATCAGCGCGGAAGGCCAGACCGATGCCCGGATGCGCCGATACTCTCAACGGCTGTTCAAAGCGGAACGGGACGCCTATTTCACCGGAATTTTCCGGCAGGTTTTCCCCGGCGCAGTCATTACAAAACTGCGGTACCAGAACCCCTGGAACATATCCACAAATATGACTGCCACCTTCAGTTTCAAAATAGAAAATTACGCTGTGGTAAAAGGTGACTCGTTCTATTTCCGGTCCCCGGCATTGATGTATACAGCCAATGATCCGGTCAATCGGATGTTGAAGTGGAAATTTTCTGATGAGAAACGGGCATACGGGTTCCGTTCCTCCTGCACAAAGCTTATTGATATACAGGAAACGGTTACTCTCCCGGGCAAACTGGATTCAGCACATCCCCTGTTGCCGGAAAAAGTCGACCCGGTTTCAGGTAAGTATTCTGACCTGAGCATGACCGTTGCCCCAAAGGGAAACATCGTTGCCACACGCGCCACACTCTCACTGAAAAAGCGCGTGTACCCTGCGGATGCCTGGGAGAATGTAGAGAAAGCAGTGGGCGGGTTTCAGAAAGCAGCTAATGCCTGGCTCAACGTCGTAATCGCGGGAGGTGCGAAATGAAACAATTGATCTTGCTGATTCTGATTCCATTCTTCTGGGTCGTTCCTGTTTCTGCCGCAGTACCTGCCGTAGTGATTCAGTCGGAAGCAGTAACTATCCATGTAAAAGCCGATGGCTCAGTTGAACGAACCGTATCCCTCACCATGGAACTCAACACCTTTCAGGCCCTTCGGACAGTTGGAGAATGGTTTTACAGTTACAATCCGAAATTGGAAGAGGTGGAAATCTTGAAATCCGTTACCATTCACAAAGACGGTAAAAGGTTTCCCGCCCCGAAAAATGCCATATTGGATCAGACCCCCTCTTCAGTGG
>CBEUWV010000325.1:0-2465 GCA_965546895.1 uncultured bacterium | reverse complement strand
AAGAGAAGGTGATACGGTTTTTTGAGAGCATGGAGGGGGAAGCAGGTGAATTTCGACTTCTTCATATTCATGAGGGTTATGACGTGGGAGATGCTCGTATGACCTTCCTCAAGAGGCTGAAAAAACACCGGGATATTTACGAGACAACGGTGGGGGAAAATCCACTGGAAACGGTAAAAGAGTTGGCAGACAAGGTAGTGAAAGGATTTGATGAGTTGGAAGGATGGAAAATTATTGACCGGCGGGTGTATCTGCACATCCCCGGGGTGGATGCCCTGGAATTTATCGAGTTCTGTACACCGAAGTATGCCGGTATTTCCATGGAAATGAACCGTCAGTATAACCTGCTTCTCCCCTGCCTGGGCTCTGTCCGTTGTGAACGGGGAGTGGCAGCCATCAACATCTATCTCCCCCGCTTCATGTTCAAGCCGCTGTTTTACAGTGTGGATGCGGATGTACGTAAATTCTACCGGGAATTCCCCAGTGTGGTGGAAGGCATTATACGGGATACGTGCCTGAAGCATGTTGTTTGAGAAAATGCTGTCCTGCGACCCCTCTGGAGTCAACGGGCCTTTAAAGTTAGAGACCACTTTCGGGTTATCAACAGTGATACTTCCTGGGAATGGAGTACAAGAATAGGGGGAAGGTCAGAAGCCAAAATGGCCTTCGTCTGGAGAACCATGATCGAAAATGGAACCGACAACCCGATAGGCGGGGGGCAATATTCCTGAAAGCGGCAGATGATCCGAGATGCGTACAGCCATTGCCGTAGCCCATGCATCTGCCACGGCACCGGAAGGACCGGTAACGATAACCGAGCGGCAATGATCTGCCGGCCAGCCGGTGACCGGGTTGATGATATGGGAATAACGGTGACCTTCAATTACAACGTAACGCTCGTAGTTTTCCGAGGTGACAATGGCTCCCTCAGTCAATGTAAGGGTTTCCAGTACTCCGTGTCCATCTGGAGAGCGGGCTGCAATTCGGAAAGGTTTCATGGAAAACTTCGGGATGAATGTCTGGAACTGTACTATTTTAAAAATCTTCGGGAAGTACGGGAAGCTTGTAACGACTGGTGCACGCATTACAATTACACGCGCAAACATTCTTCACTTGGCAAGCTTCCCCCGGCCGTGTTTGCGGTACTTCATGCTAAGGCCTCTTCGCCTACGGCTCCGAATCCTCAGCATGAAGCCAGAGTTGTTGGGATTGAGTTATGAACTATGTTACTCTCATAAATACTGGTACAGAAAATGGGGTAAGGTCAGAGGAATGAACTGGCCCCAGTCTTTTTCGCATCAGTTCAATCGGTTCATAAAACAGGATTTTTTTCAGCCAATGAGGTTCTGGATTTTCTGATCCCGGAGAGTGTCAGAAAAAACTAAGTAACAATTTCTTCCGGAAGGGATTTGCTTCCTTTGCGGGCACTGATGATGATGGCGGTGAAGATGAGGGCCATTCCGATGGTCTGGGAAAGTGAGATGCTTTCCCGGAAGAAAAGCCAGGCGAGAATGGCAGCCCCGATGGGTTCCCCGAGAATGGTGACGGCCACCATGCTGGCTTTCAGGTGTTTCAATGCCCAGTTGAATGCTGTGTGCCCCAGGAGTTGAGAGACCAGCGCAAGTAGTATCAGGTTTAAATAGGAAATGCGGGAGAATCCGGTTAGGGGGAATTTCCCCATGACTGTTACCAGCAGGAGGAGCACCGCAGTCAGAGGATAGACCATTAGAATGTACCGGAAGGTATCCACTTTTTCCCGGATGACGCTGCCGGAAATAAGGTAGCCGCTGCCCATGATGGCACCTGTGAGGGCCAGGATGTCGCCGATGAGAGCGTCTCTGTTGGTAATTGCGAGTCCGGACAGACCGCCGTCTCCCACCGCCAGAATCAGACTGCCGGACACGGACAGTACGATGCCGATGATAAGCTCTTTCTGTTGTTTTTCCTTCAGGATAATCCATGAAAATATGCCCACAAAGATGGGGTTTGTAGTCACCAGTGCCACTGAACTTGCCACGGAGGTGAGTTTCAGTGATGTAATCCAGCTGGCGAAGTGGAGAGTGAGAAAGACTGCACCGATGCAGGCGATGCCCCATTCCTTTTTACGGATGCCGGTGAAGCGGATCTTTCTGACAACGGCAATGGCAATCAGAACACCGCTTGCTATGATCATTCGCCACGCGGCAATGGATATGGCGGGCACGTCGGGACAGAAACGGATGAAGATGGCGGAAAATGAAATAGATATGACACCAACGGTCAGGATAAGAATCTTCTTCATTCGCGGACTCCTTGGGACGCGAATGAAGAAGATAAGTTTAAGTCTGAGTTTGAGCTTAAGTACAGACAGGGGATGGGAGCAGAATCAGAGGGGGATAAATTCAAGTTTGAGTTTGAGTTTAAGTGCAGACAGGGAATGGGAGCAGAATCAGAGGGGGATAAGTTTAAGTATGAGTTTGAGTTTA
>CBEUWV010000324.1:0-2471 GCA_965546895.1 uncultured bacterium | reverse complement strand
GCAGGGAATGTGATTTCCCAGCTTTTTTTATGCTCTCTTTCAAGTATCAGGCCGCGAAGCAGATTACATTTTGAAGGGCTTGTCGTCTTCTTCCCGGCCAGCGCCGAACATATCTCCTTCCATACTCTGTTCCATCATTTCTCTGGACATGTCCGCAGTGGACTGAACGCCCTGAATTCTTAACTTGAATTCGTCCGGGTTACTGGCCCGCTTCAGTGCTTCATCGTAGGAAATCAGTTCCTGCTTATACAGGAAGAACAGAGACTGGTCAAAGGTCTGCATCCCGTACTGGGACGTGCCAGCAGCGATTGAATCGTGGATCAACTTTGTTTTTTCTTTTTCTTCAATCAAGGTGCGGATGTAAGGTGTGCTGACCAGTACCTCGCAGGCCGGGACCCGGCCGTTGCCGTCATTTCTGGGAACCAGGCGCATGGAGATGACCGCTTTCAGTACCTGGGACAGCTGAAGTCGAATCTGCTTCTGCTGGTGGGGTGGAAAAACGGAAATAATACGGTTAATGGTTTCGGTGGCATCCAGGGTATGCAGGGTACTGAGCACGAGATGGCCGGTTTCAGCGGCGGTCAATGCCGTTTCAATGGTTTCGTAGTCCCGCATTTCACCGACAAGGATCACGTCAGGATCCTGTCGCAGTGCGCTTCGAAGGGCGGCAGCAAAGTTCCTCGTGTCCACTCCGATTTCCCGCTGATTGATGATGCTCTTCTTGTCCCGGTGAAGGAATTCGATGGGGTCTTCAATGGTGATGACGTGTTCGGTCCGTGTACTGTTAACGTAGTCAATCATACCGGCCAGGGTAGTTGATTTACCGGAACCGGTAGTTCCGGTGCAAAGGACCAGGCCACGTTGTTCCTGGCAAATTTTTTCAATTACTTTCGGAAGAAGGAGATCCCGGATGGTACGGATTTTCACGGGAATTACACGGAGAACCAGTCCAACGGTGCCCCGCTGCTGAAAAATATTGCAACGGAATCGGCCCAGACCCGGCACGGAGTATGCAATATCAATTTCAAGTGTTTCCTTGAATTTCTGTTTCTGCCGGGCATTCATCAGGGAGAACCCCATGGCGATGGTGTCTTCCTGCATCAGTTTCTTAATCTCGGTTAAATTGGACAGTTTCCCATTGATACGCAGTACAGGATGGGAGCCAACCTTCAGGTGAAGGTCAGATGCACCGCGCTCTGTGGCAATTTTCAAAAGGTCATTGATATGCATAGTCGCCTCCGGTTTCCGGCCTTTTTTCTTTTGAACAGACTACCATATTCGCTGTCCAGTGAAAAGCGATTTCAGAAAGTCATGTCCGAAAGGACGCTTCCAATCAGGATGGAATTTCAGTATAATAATTGCATCAAAGTCAGCTATGAATGTTTCAAACCGCATTTTCACACTTGTTTTTCGGTTTGAATCAGCATCAATACTATGACTGAAAAGGAGTTTGTTATGTCAAACGAAGTACCCCCGGTTCCCCAGGCTCCCCAGGCACCACAACCCCCGTATGCCGGACAGCAACCCCCGGTACCACCGAAAAAGAAGGGCCTTCCCGCTCTGGCATGGGTGGGTATCGGCTGTGGCGTAATTGTCCTGCTTACGATCATCGGGTTGATTGCTCTTGGTGGTTACGCCGTGCATAAGGTGAAACAGGCCGGATTTGACCCCGCACTCTGGAAAAAGAACCCGACTGCGGCAGCCGCAAAAATTGTCACGACCATGAATCCCGATGTGGAAGTAGTCAGCACAGACAACGATTCCCAGACAATTACCCTTAAGAATAAGAAAACGGGGAAAACCGTCACCGTGGACCTACAGGATATAAAGGACGGTAAGTTCCGCTTTTTCGATGACAAGGGGAAAGAATCCACCATCAGTATAAACACGGGTTCGGACAAAAAGGGGGAAGAGTCCGGCACCATGAATATTAAGACATCTGAAGGGAATCTTAATATTTCAACCGGATCAAATGCCAGTAAACTGCCAAAATGGGTCCCCCTCTACAAGGATATCGTTCCCCAGCACGTCATGGTAATGAGCGCTGACAAGGGGACCACCGGCGGCTATTCCATTGTGGTTCAGGACTCAGTGGAAATCGCCGCGGCCCTGATGGAAAAGGAACTGAAAGACAATGGCTTCACCGTCAGCAAGAACAGCTATACCATGAATGATAAGAAGATGGTAAACATGTCCGGCCAGAAGGGTGGCAATACTTCCATCAATGTAATTGTTACCAACACAGATAAGGGAACCGGCGTTAATATCACTTTTTCCGAAAAATCCGGCTCCTGATTTTGGCCTCTGGCCAGTGATGGGTGATGGCGTGCCTTCGGCACTGTGATGAGTGATGGGTGGGGACAAGACGGAGAATGACTGTTCCTCTGTCTTGTCCTTGACCTTGTCCCTACTCGCCTTTTGTCACTCATCACACATCATTCATCACACATCACTCATCACTTCTTTCGCAC
>CBEUWV010000323.1:0-2485 GCA_965546895.1 uncultured bacterium | reverse complement strand
GATCTTATCCGGAAACATATACATGGGCCGGATCCAACCCACATTTTCAATTTTTTCCAGCTCTTCGAGTAAGTCGCTCAAACCATCATTCAGCCCCAGGTCACGTCCGTACGAAGTTCCATCCTGGGCCACAAGAATCAACTCCTTCGTCCCATTCTCAGTTAGAGCCTTCGCCTCCTCCACAATATCTTCAATCTGACGGCTTCTCTGTTTCCCCCGGATTTTCGGAATCGCGCAAAAAGAACAGCTGTGGTTACAACCGTCTGCAATTTTCAGATATGCGTACCAACTACCTGTGGAAACTGCCCGCGGAGACTTATGAGAATAAATGTAGGTCGGTGAGTTGCTGATTTCGGGTGAACTCTCTTTCCCGAGAAAATCCACAATATTTTCGACACCATCTATGCCAAACAAGACATCTATCTCGGGAATCTCAACCTTCAAGGCATCAGGATATCGTTGGGCCAGGCACCCTGCTACGACCAGTTTCCCGACTCTTCCATCCTCTTTTGCCTGAACTGCTTCCATTATTCGACTTATCGACTCTTCTTTTGCCGACTGGATAAAACCGCATGTATTCAGAATCAGCACATCAACAAAATCGTCAGTCTTCACAGTCGGGGTGTATCCTCTTTCTATGAGAGTCCCCGCCATGACCTCTGAGTCTACCGTGTTTTTGGGACAGCCAAGGGAAATCAGCTGAAATGTTTTCAAAGAGGAACTACCTCCGGAAAGCAAGATTCGCCCGGCTTAAACCGGGCGAATCGTAAATTCTCAGTCAGTTCAAACTTAAACACTGTGCGCCGCCTTAGGGGTAAATTCTGCTGAGCATCCGGGGCCATGGAATCGTTTCTCGAACATGATGCAGACCGCATATCCATGCCACTGTACGTTCAATGCCCAGTCCAAAACCGCCATGGGGAACAGACCCGTACCGTCTTAAATCAAGATACCAGGCATACGCCTCTGCAGGCAGGTCTTCTTCTTCAATCTTTTTCAACAGATGCTCAATGTCGGCTGAACGTTCGCCGCCACCCACAATTTCTCCATAGCCTTCAGGCGCCAAAACATCCACACCGAGGGCCAGATCTGGATTTTCTTTGTCCAATTCAAAATAAAAGGCCTTGAAACTTGCCGGGAAACGATGAACCACAATTGGACGGTCATATTCCCTGGTCAAAATAGTTTCGTCATCACCCCCAAAATCTGCTCCCCACTTAATGTCAGACCCCAATTCATGGAGTTTGTCCACTGCTTCGGTATAGGTCATGCGGACAAATGGTTGTTTAACCTTTTCCAGGGCCTCAATATCCCGTTCCAGCAACTCAAGTTCTTTTCTCCGGTTGGCCAATACCCTGCCGACAATATAAACGACAAATTCTTCAGCAAGATCCATGACTTCGTTCAGTGTCACGAAAGCCATTTCGGGTTCCACCATCCAGAATTCCGTTAAATGGCGTCGGGTTTTAGATTTCTCAGCCCGAAAAGTCGGCCCAAAACAATACACCTTCTTGAACGCAGCAATTGCTGCTTCCGAATAAAGCTGGCCGGATTGAGTCAGGTAGGCAGGGTCTCCGAAATAATCTGTTTCAAAAAGCGTGCTGGAACCTTCAGCAGCACTGGGGCCCAGAATAGGGGAATCAACCAACGTAAAATCTCTTTCATCAAAAAAGTCACGACAAGCCTTGATAATTTCGTGACGAATCCGCAGAATCGCCCACTGGCGCTTGGAACGAAGCCAGAGGTGGCGCCTGTCCATCAGGTACTCTACCCCATGTTCTTTCGGAGTAATGGGGAAAGGTTCGGATATCTGATACACTTTCATAGTGCTGACCAGCAATTCTTCCGCATTGTTCCTGGGATTGTGCTGAACCTGACCGGTTACTTCAATGGCACTTTCCCGGGTCAACTCTTCAAAGCTCTCCAAAGCTTCGGCATTACTCACTCCATTTACCAGAACACATTGAACGAAATCAACACCGTCACGTAATTCTATAAACTTTATTTTACCGCTACTTCGTTTCAACCGTACCCAGCCCTGAAGGGTCACTTCCTGGTCGAGGTAATCCTTCAGGTATTTTGCCAGAATCACAGGCATGTTTGCCTCCAGGTCTCCTATTGATTATGTCTGTTGTCACCGCCCCTTGGTCCACGATTTCCACCGCGATGGTTGTCCCGTCTACCTCTATCACGATCATTCCGGTCATTCCGACGGTCATCCGTGTTGTGCGTATCGCCGTCTTCTCTCGGCAGCAACACCTTCCGGCTGAGGTTCAACCGACCCTGTGAGTCAATCTCCATTAGTTTCACTTCAATTTCCTGGCCCAGCTGCAGTTCGTCTTCCACGCTTCGGACCCGGTAATTGGCAATTTCACTGATATGAAGCAGGCCATCTTTTCCAGGGAGAACCTCAACGAAAGCACCAAATTTTTCAATACGCTTAACAGTCCCTTTATACACGGTTCCGACTTCAGGTTCCTGAATG
>CBEUWV010000322.1:0-2515 GCA_965546895.1 uncultured bacterium | reverse complement strand
TTGGCATTTCTTACGGTGGTTTTGTGGCGATGGATTTTGCCCGCCTGTTTCAGGATCGGTTAAGCACCTTGACCCTTTCCGGCATTCTTCTTTCCCATGAACGGCTCTTTGAAATGTATCAGGAGATTTCCCTCCGGTTCTACCGGGGAACAGAGGAAGAATTTGAGCTTTACACCTACTACATGTACGAAAAAATATTCGGCGAATCCTTCGTGACAAAACTGACTCCGGAGCAACTGGGAGAGATGCGGGCCCGGTTCTACGACCGGTATGTAAACGACCGCCACTGCCTCATTCGGTTAACAGAGGCTCAGAATCCTTTCTTCGGGGGAATTGAGAAGAACCTGCCGGCGTATCAGTCTGTTCAGACCCCGACACTTCTGGTGGCGGGGGAACAGGACCGGGCCATTCCCCTGTGGCAGCAGAAAAAACTGTTGAATGTTTTTCCCCGGTCCCGCTGGGAAACCATTCCCGAGTCCGGTCATGTTGTGTACCTTGAACGACCGGACCTGTTCTTTCCCATGGCGAAATGTTTCATGAAAGCCGGTGATGTGCAGTTCTGAATCCCTGCTTTATTACCGGCAGGAGGGACAGGGAGAAAACCTGCTTCTCTTGAACGGGATTGCCATGTCGATTTCTTCATGGGAGCCGGTAGTGGCTTTGCTGAAAACCAGGTTTACAATCATTCGATGTGATTTTCGCGGTCAATTATTGACGACGGGTCCGGCACCCTCAGAGCTGGACAGCCATGTGAAAGACGTGGCGGAGCTTTTGGACAGTTTGACCCCGGGTCCGGTGCATGTGGCAGGAACCTCCTTCGGCGGGCTGGTGGGAATGCGGCTTGCGGCACGACGACCGGGCATTCTTTCGCTGACGGTCATTGCTTCTGCCGACCGATTCGACGATACCATGACGTTGGAAGTGCGACGCTGGCGTAGTGCCGCAATTAAAGCAGCCGAATCCGGCGACCATGGCCATCTGCTGGATGTGATGGCTACGGTCGTTTATTCAAAAGAGTACCGGAGGAAGAATTACACGCTTCTCGCCAGGCGAAGGGACCAGATGCAGCACATTTCTCCCAATTGGTTTCATGATCTGGATCGCCTGATGGCTTCAACAGAAAAAATCGACCTGACAAGCGAACTCCCTAAGATTCAATGCCCGTCCCTGATTGCAGCCGCAGAAAAGGACGGATTCATCCCCCTGGCCCGGACAAAAGCCCTTGCGGAGGCGATCCCCCGCAGTGAATTCCAGATTATTTCGGGAGCAGGCCACGCTGTGGTTATGGAGAATCCCGAAGCGGTCGCCGCAGCGATTCTACGGGCCGCCGGAAAATCAGGATAACCCATAGACAGAGCCCCCACTCTCCCCGCTCAGCAGAAGAAAAAAGATATATCCATTCGGAATGAAAAGTTTTGAAATCAGTGGATTCAGTTTGATGTGGGTATGGTATAATTCGTCCCGATTCTTTGATCAGGAGGAAACATCAAATGTCTTTAATTCGGAAACTGGCGGTGATCATTGTTTTGGTCACATTGTCACTGAGCGGAAATGCAATGAGCACGGATAAGAAAGCCGTGAAACAGTACAATAAGGCACTGGAATATGTGAAAAAGGGTAAGCCTGAAAAGGCGGAAAAATGGCTGTTGAAAGCCCTGAAACGAGACACAGGCTTCTATGAGGCAAATTTTGAGCTTGGGAAATTATACTATGATCAGGATAAGCTGGATGAGGCAGAAGCCAGTCTGAAGAAAGCCTATGCTGAGGGCGGGAAAAAGGCGATTGAGTGCCTGGACTACCTGTACAGCGTAGAAACAAAGAGAAACAACATCGAAGGCCGGGCTAAGTACGCATTGAAGAAGGTAGAAGTGCTGGGAGCAGATGCCACACTCAATGATGTCGGGCGAGTGGACGTGCTGGCTGTGAACTATGCCCAGAGCGGGCAAATGGAAAAGGCCAGTGGGCTATACAATGAGCTTCTGAAGTTGCGTCCGGACTATACATACGCCTATTTAAATCTCGGGAAAATATACATAATGTCTCATGAGAGCTCGAAAGCCTATATCCTGTTTCAGAAAGCAGTAGACAATGGCGTGGACAATCCGGAAATTGACTATCGCCTCGGTGGTTATCTCCATGATCACAAAAAGTATGACAAGGCCTTACCCCTGTTGGCCCGCGCGGCGAAAAACCCCCAAATGCGGGAAAAGGCCCTCCCCCTGATCATCAATTGCCACATTGAGTTGAAACAGTATCCGGAGGCCATTGAACAGTGCCAGACCTTCCTGAAGGAGTTCCCCTCTAATAAGCTGGTTAAACCTGTACAGGAAACGGTTGAAAAGATTCAAAAGCGCATGAAAGAAGAGGCTGACCTGAAGGCGAAAGAAAGCAGTAAATAACAGGGGAGTAGGTTTTCGCCCTGCCTATCCCAGTAAGGGATTTCATTACTGAAGGTACCGAGAAAAAAGGACTACATGAAAAAAAACATCTTGACAGGGGCCATGAAAAGGATGTA
>CBEUWV010000321.1:0-2517 GCA_965546895.1 uncultured bacterium | reverse complement strand
ATTCCAGGTTTGCTTTTCCCGAAAGCGGTAATAATGGCAGTCTGGCCTTCTGCCGGTGCTGAACTTACAGCCGGGACAGCACTTCCATCAGCACCAATGGGCACAGCCGTTATCAGGTCCCGCACCATCTGTTTTACGATTTCCGGATTCGCGGAATCCCCCAGATGTTTGAAAATAATCTCGGTAATCCGATACACAATATCCCGCCTGTCCATCAGTCCACCTTCCTTAAAACATCGTGCTCCCGGGCAGTATCCTTCGCCAGCGGTGTAATCATCGTTCTGGAGGAAATCAATATTTTTCGCCCGTCTCTCACAGCATCCATCACATCCCGTTCCGACACGAAATCCACCACATCGTGCGGTGTTTCTGCAACAACGCGACCCTGAAGTTTTCGGTCAATGATGTCAGCCAGGCCGGACGAACCGCCCACCTGCAGCGGGGATTCGGCTCCGGGATTCACCGGATTGGTTTCAAAAGCGATATGTTTCACGTTAATCATATGTTTTGCCGTGATATTTTCAGATGTAATATTGTTGCCGAAAGTTCCGCAACCCAGTGTCATGGAGGGCATCAGCCGGGTCGTGTATCCTACTGCGCCATGGGTGGTCGGCGTATTAACGAGAATCCGGAAAGCGGGTTTCTTCAGCGCAAATTCACGGATCACGTCCAGGTTCCTGGAATGAATACCAAGGGAATGCCCCAGCCCGCCGAAGCTCAACAACTGGATGCAGCGCTCACAGGCAGCCTGCCAGCCGTCTGCCACGTAAAAACACAGAATCGGGGACAGTTTTTCAATGGACAGGGGATGTTCTTTTCCCACTCCATCCATTGGTACCAGCAACACCCGGGTTTCCTCGGGCACGGAAAAACCGGCAATCCCGGCTATCACAGCTGGATCTTTCCCCACAATCTTCGGACTGGCTGTAAACTTGGGGGTCACAACAACCTGTTCCAGCTTTTTCTTTTCCTCATTGTTGACAACGTAACAGCCATTTCGCTTAAAAGCGTCCAGCATCCGGTCCGCAATGGGCTGATCCACAATCACCGACTGCTCGGAAGCGCAGACCGTGCCGTTATCAAACGATTTCCCGGCAACGACATCCTTGGCGGCTTTCTCCACCTCGGCTGACCGTTCCACAAAAACCGGCACATTTCCCGGCCCGACACCATAGGCCGGTTTTCCGGAAGAATAGGCCGCCTTCACCAGTCCCAATCCTCCAGTGGCCAGAATCACACCTGTTTTCGGGTGGCGCATCATTTCGTTGGTCAGCTCAATGGTGGGATTCTCCAGTATCTGGACCGCATCTGACGGTGCTCCGACCTGCTTCAGGGCGTTCTGAATTACTTTTACCGTCTCACCAATGCATCCCTTTGCTGAAGGATGTGGAGAAAACAGGACAGGATTCCGGCCTTTCAACGCGATAATGGCCTTGTACAGCGTCGTGGAAGTTGGATTTGTGGATGGAATTACAGCCGCAACAATACCAACAGGCGCAGCGACTTCCCATATGTTCCGATTCGGATCTTCCCGAATAATGCCAACCGTCTTTTCGTCTTTGATGGAGTCCCAGAGAATCGTCGTGGCCAGCTCATTCTTGACCATCTTGTCCGCCACTCTGCCGTATCCGGTTTCTGAAACTGCCAACTCAGCCAGTCGACGATTTTCCCGCACACCGGCGTCCACGACCGAGCGAACCATCTGGTCCACCTGCTCTTGGGTGTACGCTTCTATGGATTTCCCCGCCTCTTCAAGGCGGGCAAAGACCTCATCCAATTGATTCATTGTTCAGCTCTACGCCTTTTTTGCAGCCTTGTACCCCGGCAGAATTGTCTCAACATCTCCATGGGGACGCGGAATCACGTGGACCGAAATCAGCTCACCAACCCGGCGTGCTGCAGCTGCGCCTGCGTCGGTAGCTGCCTTCACGGCGCCAACGTCTCCCCGTACCATAACGGTGACAAAACCGCCGCCGATGTATTCCTTCCCAATCAGTACAACATTGGCTGCTTTGACCATTGCATCCGCTGCTTCAATTGACCCGATGAGGCCCTTGGTTTCAATCATGCCCAGCGCTTCTCTATTCATCATTTCCTCCAACATAAAATCCAGATTCATCTTATCACACAACTCTCAAATTCGTCCAATTTCCCGATCCCCCCGGGAAACTTGTCAAGCTGTCTATCGTACAATAGAATGAATCTCATAAAGCGATGATAAAAAGGGAGGTCACAAATGGAACACAACGAACAAACCCGGCCGATGACGGTTGGGGACTGGTTTGTCACGATACTTATCCTGGCAATTCCACTGGTCAATATCATTATGTATCTGGTGTGGGCATTTAGCTCCACCGGAAATATTAACCGGAAGAATTTCTGCATTGCTTCCTTAATCTGGATGCTCATCGGCATCGGAATTGCCGTGCTGATCCTGCTGTTCGCCTCTATTGTCGGCGTCGCCGCAATGAGCCACTGAGGCAGGAGACAAGATTGAATAGAAGGCAAGATTGAGGT
>CBEUWV010000320.1:0-2529 GCA_965546895.1 uncultured bacterium | reverse complement strand
GAAACCGTATAATGAATGAATGAATGGTCATTCAGTTATTCTGATCAAGGGGGGCATATATGAATCCGACCGGTGAAATCCTGAATCCAACCAGGGGAGCTGCTTTCTGGGTGTTTGTGGCCGTGTTTGTTATTGGAATCCTTTATTTTGCTTATTCAATATGGGGATACTATCGGTTGCTGAAACTGGCAAAACCTGAAGATCGATATGATCGCATTGGCGAACGATTCAAAAGGATGCTGCTGTTTGCATTCGGCCAAAAGAGAATCCTGTCTGATGCCAGCACCGGGTTGATGCACGCGTTTATTTTCTGGGGCTTCTGCGTTCTGGCAATTCGGACGATCTCTGCATTTGCTGAAGGGTTTTCAGCTACATCCATGGACTGGTTCTTGAATAGTCCATTTGGAACAGGCTATCTATATACAAAGGATGTTTTCGTCATCCTGGTAACGATTATGGTTCTCTACGCGGCGATTCGCAGGGCTTTCATCCGGCCCAAACGGGTTGACCCCTCAATGGAAGCCTACCTCGTGCTGTTGCTGATCTTTATCCTGATGATCACGGATATGTCCATGGATGCCTCAGCGGCACTACTGGGTAAGAAGGTTGCATTTACCGGACAGATGCTGGCCGGAATGGTTGCCGGAATTTCCAGGCATGGGCTTTTTCTGATTTATGATATCTCCTGGTGGGTACATGTCGTTACAATTCTTGTCTTCCTGAATCTCCTGCCGGGATCCAAACACTTTCATGTGATAACCGCTATTCCAAATGTTTTCTTTCAGAGACTGACCCCGGATGGTGAAATTGCAAATATAGAGAACTTGGAAGAGCTGTTTGATACGGATGAGGAAAACATCCCGGTGGGTGTGTCTGCAATTACAGACCTAAGCTGGAAACAGTATATGGATTTGTATACCTGTACGGAATGCGGTCGATGCCACGAATTCTGCCCGACCTTTCTGACCGACAAGCCGTTGTCGCCCAAGCGGGTTAATGACCAGTTGAAGCACTTCCTCTATGAGCATGAGAAAGAACTGTTGTCGGGTAAGGGTGCTTCGTTGCCGAGCATTATCGGAAACGCAATGTCGGAAGACGAAATCTGGGATTGCACCACCTGCGGACGTTGTGAGGAAGCATGCCCGGTTTTCATTGAGAATGTGCCCCGAATCATAGATATGCGTCGGAAACTGGTGATGGTAGATGCGAATTTCCCGTCAGAGCTTCAGCAGGCATTCACTGGCATGGAGCGCAACGGCAATCCATGGAACATTGGCATGAGTAAGCGGTTTGAGTGGGCGGAAGGACTGGAAATTCCACTGATGGCGGAGGTAGAAAATCCCGATGACATCGATGTGCTCTTCTGGGTGGGTTGTGCTGGTTCTTTTGATGACAGAGGCAAGAAAATTGCGACGGCTTTTGCAAAAATCATGAAAAAGGCCGGTGTAAAATTTGCCTGTCTCGGCGAGGAAGAGATGTGTTGCGGAGATCATGCGCGCCGTGCCGGTGAAGAATATCTCTACCAGACCCTTGCCCAGCAGAATGTGGAAATACTCAATGGCTACAAAGTGAAGAAGATTGTAACGATCTGTCCCCACGGCTTCAATACGATGCGGCATGAATACAAGGCATTTGGCGGGAATTACGAGGTGATCCATCACACCGAGTTTATCGCTGAGCTGCTGAAAGATGGGAAAATCACACTCAGCAATGAGGTGGCAAAGAAAATCACCTATCATGATTCCTGTTATCTCGGGCGTCACAATGGGATTTATGATGCCCCGCGGAACATATTAAAGTCCATCAAAGGGGTGGAGTTGAAAGAAGCATCCCTGAACCGGGAGAAAGGTCTATGTTGTGGCGCAGGCGGCGGCAGGATGTTTATGGAAGAAAACCGGGGAACCCGGATCAATCACAAACGGCTGGAAAATATTATGACAACTTCAGATCCTGAAGAAATTTGCACAGCGTGTCCATTCTGCATGACCATGATTTCAGATGCGGCCAATGAAACAGGAGTGGAGAACGTAAGTACCCGGGATCTGGCCGAAATCGTTCTGGAAGCAACTATCTAAATCCTGAATTGATTTAACCGGGGGATTCCCCCCGGTTAAATCGCATTTGAATGAATCCCTGAATGAAATTTAAATAATTAGTAAATAAGTTCTTGCATAAAAAGGAATATAAGAGTAGACTTATATTGTAGTGCGTTGGATGCGTCACGATTTTGTTAACTATCATCATTTAAAACAGGAGGGTACCGAGTTGAAAAGAGCAATATTTGTGTTTCTTGCAGTGGGATTTGTCTTCGGAATCAGCAGTTTTGCGCTGGATCGGAAAGCGGGAAACGTGGATGCAGGAAAGAAAATGTTTAGAGAGCAGTGCAAGGTTTGTCACAGCGGAAAAGAAGCCAAAAAACTGACACCCGCACACAAAACACGGGCACAGTGGAAACGCTACCTGAAGAATAATGCGGCAAAGCTGGCCAGAAAACATGGTGCGGACATCACCAAAAAGCTGAATCTCAGC
>CBEUWV010000319.1:0-2543 GCA_965546895.1 uncultured bacterium | reverse complement strand
GCTTCCCCGCCTCTTGTAATTGCTTTTGCCCTGGCCGGCCGGGTAAACCTGGATTTTACTTCAGAACCGATGGCTTTCTCAAAGGGAAAACCGATATATTTGAAAGACCTGTGGCCGACAAATGAAGAAATCCAGCAGGTAATTTCCAGCATCATCCGTCCTGAAATGTTCAGGGAAAAATACACCGGAATCACGGAAGGAGACCGGTTCTGGCATGCCCTACCCGTTCCCGACGGTGACCGGTTCAACTGGGTGCCGGATTCAACTTACATACGAAAACCACCATTTTTTGAAGGCATGGAAAGGGAAGTAAAGCCGCTGGAAGATATTGAAAATGCCCGCTGTCTGCTTTCACTGGGAAATTCAGTGACCACAGACCACATTTCTCCCGCAGGGGCAATTCCAGCTGACTATCCCGCAGGGCGGTACCTCCAGGAACATGGTGTCCCGATCCATGAATTCAATACCTATGGGTCCCGCCGGGGCAACCATGAGGTAATGATGCGGGGAACCTTTGCCAATGTCCGTATCAAGAACGAACTGGCAGCGCCAAAAGAAGGGGGGTACACCCGACGATTGCCTAAAGGTGAAGAGGCCTTTGTGTTTGATGCTGCAATGGACTATCAGAAAAACGGCACCCCTCTTATTGTACTGGCTGGTCGGGAATACGGGACCGGATCATCAAGAGACTGGGCAGCCAAAGGCACTCAGCTCCTCGGAATAAGGGCGGTTCTGGCTCAGTCCTACGAGCGAATTCACCGTTCCAATCTGATTGGAATGGGCGTATTGCCCCTCCAGTTCATGGAAGGTGAAAGTACAAAAACCCATAAGCTTTCCGGCAAAGAACAGTTTACAGTAAATGGAATAAGGGAACTGAAACCGGGTGGAACAGTCACCATCAAGGTGGAAGGGGACAAGGGTGAATACTCCTTTGAAGCCCTGGTTCGGCTGGATACCGATGTAGAACTGGAGTACTTTCGCCACGGTGGGATTCTCCCCTACGTCCTTCGCCAGATGGCAGATCAGAGCAGCGACGCATAGCGCCGCTGTGGGGAGAGAAGGTGGGGGCTCCCATATTCTTTTCTTTGCTAATCACAAAACACTCATTACAATTCACGACCTTGAAGAATGAGGCCTGTCTTTACTTTTTTGTAATTTTTTGTTGAAAAGATTTTTATCAGCGTGTAGCATACTCATGGATAGAACGGTGAATTAACCGGTTGAAATACGGGAGGAGAAGATGATGGCATTGATTATCGGGGCAGGTGCCCTGTTGCTCGGCTTTGCAATGATGGTTACCGGTATCCGGCTGGGGCAGCGCATGCAGAAAGAAAGTTGCGGGTGTGATGTAAACCCTTTTGCGAACGAATCCGAATGTTCCTGTGGCGGGAACTGCAGTTGCAACAGTTGAAAATGAACCATGCAAACTAAAAAAGGGGACGAATATTCGTCCCCTTTTCAGTTTCATAAATCAACCAATTACTTGTTGACCTGAAAGGTTGTATCTCCCTTCTCAAAGAAACCGAGAATCTGGTTGGCAGCTGCCAATGCAGCATTCACATTGGCTTCCAGTGTCTGGGCACCCATTTTCTTAGCCGTGAAAAAGACCCGGTCGGGATATGCCGCAAGGAGTTCGTCTTTACAATCCGGCGCGATATCAGACACATAGCGGAAATCCGGGCGTTTTTCCAGCATCTCCTTGAGCCCGTCCTCGTCAATTACCTCTTTTCTCGCCGTGTTCACCACCATTGCGCCTTCCTGCATCCGGGACATCAGTGCAAAATTGATGGATTTGATGGTGGACTCAATTGCCGGAATATGCAGCGAAACAAAGTCGCACCGATCATACAGTGCTTCGACGGAATTCACCGGTTCGACACCGTCAGCTCGGATGGAATCCTCTGAAACAAATGGGTCATAAGCCAGCACATCCATACCGAAGCCATGGGCAACCCGCGCCACGTTCCGACCGACATTTCCATAAGCCTGCAGCCCCAAGGTTTTCCCTTTCAGTTCAGTACCGGCCTTGCCGGAATAAGCATGGCGTGCCATGAATACCATCAGGCCGAACACCAGCTCCGCAACAGCGTTGGAATTCTGTCCGGGGGTGTTCATCACGACAATGCCTTTTTCAGATGCGGCTTCCAAATCCACATTGTCGTATCCGGCGCCGGCCCTCACAACAATCTTGAGATTTGGCGCATTCTCAATAACCTCCCTGGTTACCTTGTCACTGCGAATAATCAACGCCTCTGCATCGGATACGGAACTGATAAATGCCTGCTGATCCGGATACTTTTCCAGAACCTTCAATTCGTACCCTGCGCCTTTCACTATCTTCCGAATGCCGTCCACTGCAACCGGCGCAAACGGTTTAACTGTCGCGACCATTACTTTTCTTGACATACTTCCCCTCCAATCGCCTTTAAAATTACTCTCCAACTCTAACGCACAAGGGAAGAAGGGGCAAGTTTAAGTTTAAGTTCGAGCTTGAATTGGGAAAGAAAAAAGAGAGACTCGTCTCTTTCTTTACTTAAACTTAA
>CBEUWV010000318.1:0-2544 GCA_965546895.1 uncultured bacterium | reverse complement strand
CCAGGGATTGCTGGTGAATTTACACCATCGGGGTTTCGTCGTAAGTGAAATGACGGCCGAAGTGGTACAGGAAACCTACCCTCTCGTATGGGCACTGGAATGCCTGGCTCTGCGGGAATCCCCTGCTCTTCCAGCCAACATCCTCGTAAAGCTCCAGCGGATAAACCAGTCCCTTGAAAACAGTGCCGACAAGGTGGAAAAACGTATCTCATTGGACGAGCAATGGCATGAAATACTGCTTTCCCAATATGAGAATCAACGATTGAAAGACGCAATTGCCGAACTGAAAGTGGTTGTCCGGCGATATGAATTCGCCTACATGCGGGACGCGGAACTGGTCTCTCATTCTGTAACCGATCATGCCCACCTCTTCAAGACGATTGAGAAGAAGGGAAACAAGGATGCCGTACCCCTGCTGGAAGAGCACTGGCGTTATTCCATGGAAAATTTATTGAAACAGATTAAATAGAAGGATATGCAGATTTTTGGAGGTAATGATGAGTAAGATTTCTGAGATTCGGGAAAAAGCGGAAAGCTACCGCGACAAGACAGCTCAAAACCTGTCCGAAATGGTGAAAATTCCTTCGCTGAGTTGCGAAGAAGATTTGGTGATTCAGGAAATTGCCCGTCAGTGCCAGGAAGCCGGATTTGACGAAGTTCGGGTGGACGGACTGGGTAACCTCATCGGCCGAGTTGGCTACGGTCCCAAGATTCTCGCCATTGACGCCCATATTGACACGGTGGACGTCGGTGAACGGTCATTGTGGGACTTTGACCCGTTTTCCGGTGAAATAAAGGATGGATTTGTTCTGGGTCGTGGAAGCGCGGACCAGGAAGGTGGCGCAGCGGCCATGGTTACAGCAGGGCGAATCCTGAAGGAACTGGGTTACGACGGGGAATATTCGGTTTACTTTACCTTCACCGTCATGGAAGAAGACTGCGACGGCATGTGCTGGAACTACTTGATTGAAAAAGAAAAACTGGTTCCGGACTTCGCGGTTTCCACTGAGCCGACCAACCTGAATATTTATCGGGGGCACAGAGGCAGAATGGAATTCGAAATTCATTTCCACGGGCTTTCCTGCCACGGTTCAGAACCGGAACGGGGCGATAACGCTATTTACAAAGCGTCCCGGTTCGCACTGGAGGTTGAAAAGCTGCATACACGCCTGAAAACCGATGAATTTCTGGGGAAAGGCAGTGTTACCGCTTCCCTTTGCGAATCTTCCTCTCCTTCCCTCTGCTCAGTGTCTGACTACTGCCGCCTCTACCTGGACCGCCGGCTGACATGGGGCGAAACAAAAGAAACAGCCACAGCTGAACTGGCCGAATTTCTTCCTGAGGGTGCTGAAATTACTATTCCGGTTTATGATCGGCCCAGCTATAAGGGCACTGTTTTTACCCAGGAAAAATATTTCCCGACATGGAAAATTCCGGAAAACCATCTGCTGGTTCAGGCCGGTGCCGCCGGGTACCGCGCTCTATTTGAAACCGAACCGAAAATCGATAAATGGACATTTTCCACCAATGGCGTGGCAATCTGTGGTAAACATGGAATACCTGTCATCGGTTTTGGCCCGGGCAATGAAGTTCTCGCTCACGCGCCCAATGAGAAAACCCCCGTGGCCCATCTGGAAAAAGCCTCCGCGTTCTACGCGGCACTTCCCTACATGCTGGAAAAAGGAGGAAAATAATGAGCACACTCTTTCGCGGAAAACACCTGATAACACTGGACAACTGGACCCGACAGGAAATCAACACTGTATTGGATGTTTCTACAGATCTGAAGCGCCGCTATGCACTTCGGGAACGGACAATTCTGCTCCCCGAACGGACACTGTTCATGATTTTCTTCGAACAGTCCACACGAACCCGGAACTCCATGGAAGCGGCAATGACCCAGCTTGGTGGTCATGCCCACGATCTGACGGTGGATAAAATTCAGATCTCCCATGGCGAATCTCCCAGGGACACTGCCAAAGTACTGTCAAGGATGGGTGACGGAATCGCCATTCGCAACTGCTTCCATGGGATCGGAAATGATTACATCTCCGAAATCGCCCGGGAATCCGATGTTCCGGTCATTTCCATGCAGGATGACATCTACCACCCCCTTCAAGCGATTGCCGACCTCATGACCATTCAGGAATACTTCGGTAAGGAATTGAAAGACATCAAAATCGCAGTAACCTGGGCCTACGCAACTTCCCACGCCAAACCCCTGTCTGTTCCTCAATCCCAGGCCCTTCTCTTTCCCCGCTTCGGCATGATCGTCGTGGTGGCACACCCGGAAGAATTCCCCCTTCAGAAGAACATCGTGGAAAAGGCAAAGAAGAATGCGGCGGAAGGCGGCGGTAAGTTGACCATTGTCAATGACATGGATGAAGCTGTCCGGGACGCGGACATTGTGATTCCGAAAAACTGGGGTGGCTTCGGTCATTTCGACCACTATGTAGATGATGAGGAACATAACCGGACCATGAAGGAAAGCCTCGAAAAACATAAAGACTGGATCTACGACGAACGACGCCTTGCCTTGTCCAA
>CBEUWV010000317.1:0-2563 GCA_965546895.1 uncultured bacterium | reverse complement strand
AAAACCCGTACCCTTGAAAAGACTGGTGGAAAGGCCTCCATTTCAAAATGAGACTGAATATGAACATTGGCTGAAGGGGGAGATTCTTCCCGGGAAAGGGTTTGAAGATTCCATCCTCGCGGCGGATGGATTCGATCTGCGGCAGGCAATGGGAGTTGTGAATGCCCTCCGCGGTGAGGTGGATTTTCGCCGTCTGAAAGCTGGACAATCATTCAGAATTCTTCTTTCACCGGACGGAAAGCAGATTGTGAAGTTTATTTTTCAGCCGGACATGATCACACGCCACAGCCTGATCTGGAATAGAGAAAAACAGGATTTCGACTATAAACGAACGGTTTTCCCTACCCGGAAGCGCATTCGCCTCATCGAAGGAAGTATTCAGACGACATTGAACCAGGCACTGAAAGACAGGGGGGACGTTTCGAACCATGTCCGTAACACTGCCAACGGGGTGCTGGAATGCCTGGTAAATTTTCGACGTTTAGCACGGAAAGGCGACCAGTACCAGCTACTGGTAGAGGACAATATGTACCATGGAAAGATCGTGCCCCCAAGCCTCGTTCTCTATGCAGGCTATCGGGGCAAGAGAACGGGCTTTCACGAGGGTTTTCGCTACGATGACGGAAAGGAAGGTTCTGTATGGACCGGTCACTACAATAAGGAAGGGAAGGCACTGGTTCATTCGTCGTTGCGCTATCCACTGAATCGAATCCATGTGACTTCAACCTTCGGCTGGCGGCGGCACCCGGTGACGGGGAGGAAATCTTTTCACCATGGCGTGGATTTTCGAGCCAGGAAGGGAACGCCTGTGTTTGCTGTAGCAAAGGGCCGTGTTGTGCGAGCCGGATTTTCGAAACTTGATGGGAATATGGTTGTTTTAAAGCATATGGATGGCACCCGAACGTATTATCTACATTTAAGTCGCATTCTCGTGGGGAAGGGGCAGTTGGTTTCAGCCCATCAGGAAATTGGCTTGTCGGGGAGGACCGGTCGGGTTACAGCCGCGCATCTCCATTTCGGAATCAAGTCACCGAGGGGTAAATGGTTGAACCCGCTCAATGTCAGGATGATCGCGGCGGCAAAACTGACGAAAAGAAAATTGGCCCGGTTTAGGACTCAAGTTGAAGAAATCAGGGTAAAATTGAACCGCGAATTGGCTTCTTTGCACCGGTTCCCGGACGGCAGTGTAGGGATTACAGGCAGCTTGCCCCGGAAATAGCGGTTTGTCTTCCCATTCTTGATTAAAATTGGCAACTGACCGAATCTGTCAACCTTCCAAAGTATGATCTTGCGAAGAAGTAGATGGACAGGACCCGGCAACAACGGCTATAATCTATCTTGATGAAACAATAAGTCGACAAATATGGACCTGGCAGATAAAAACTCCTGTAAAGTGGCTACTGTGCCTGGATCTGAAATGGAGATGCGTATGAATAAGACTCGGAAATCTTTCATGGCCGGTTTTCTTAAACTTGAATCAGCTGGTGGCATCATTCTCATAGTTGCGGCTGTTCTTGCCGTTTTGTGCGCGAATACACCGTTGCGATCTTATTATAATTTACTTCTTGATACACCTGTTGCAGTTCGTGTCGGCAGTCTGGAAATCGCGAAACCATTACTTTTGTGGATCAACGATGGATTAATGGCCGTGTTCTTTTTTCTCGTGGGCCTGGAGTTAAAACGGGAGCTTGTTGAAGGGGAACTTTCGGACAAGAGAAATATAATTTTGCCTGGCATTGGTGCCATTGGCGGTATGGCGCTTCCGGCAATTGTCTATATCTATTTCAATACTGGTGATACCACGGCCATGGCAGGTTGGGCAATTCCCGCAGCAACTGATATTGCTTTTGCTTTAGGAGTTTTGTCCTTGCTGGGGTCACGGGTACCAAGATCCATAAAGGTTTTTCTTACCTCTCTTGCTATTTTTGATGATATCGGGGCAATCGTAATCATTGCAGTTTTTTACACGGCAAAGATTTCATTCGCCGCGCTGGGTGTTGTCGCTTTCTGCATTCTGGTTCTTATTATGTTGAACAAACGCAATACCGAATCAAAAAGTCTGTATATTCTGGTCGGCGTTATCATGTGGGTGGCGATGTTGAAATCCGGAGTGCACGCAACGCTGGCGGGTGTTATTTTAGCCATGTTTATTCCCATGAAATCGAAATCAGACAGCAATTATTCTCCGCTCAAATCCATGGAACATGATCTGCATTCAGCAGTTGCTTTTTTTGTCCTGCCGGTTTTTGCTTTTGCGAATGCTGGTATTAACTTTGCGGGTGTGGGGGCAGAACAAATCCTTCACGGTGTTCCGTTGGGGATTGCACTGGGCTTATTTGCAGGAAAACAAATCGGTGTTTTTATCTTCTGCTGGCTGGCGATCAAGCTGGGATTGAGCAGACTCCCGCATGGCATGTCCTGGACATCTTTGTATGGCACGGCCGCTCTATGCGGAATCGGGTTTACCATGAGCCTGTTCATCGGATCACTTGCTTTTGAACAAACCGGTGTCAATCTTTTGTTTGATGAGAGGCTTGGTATTGTTCTGGGCTCACTGGTTTCC
>CBEUWV010000316.1:0-2583 GCA_965546895.1 uncultured bacterium | reverse complement strand
GTTTTTTATAATTTTCTGTGATAACATTTCTTCAATGGTTGGTCAGGAAAAGGAGAAGGCAATATAGTTAAAATTAAACAGGGAATCGATACAATTACAATTGAAGGCATTAATGGCAAAACAACCCGGCAAATTGAGCAGGAAATCGACATGGGAGCTGAATTTGTTCGGTATTCATATGTCCTCTCTTTGGGATATATTTACATTCAACGCTATTCCAGAACATATTTTATCCAACCCGGCCAAAACACCACTTCTCTGAAATTGAAATATGCTCTCGTTTCCGTCTTATGCGGCATCTGGGGATTTGGGATTTTTCTCATCCCTTCAACAATCTGGAAGTGTTTCAAAAAAGGAGACAATGTCACCTATCTCACCCTTGATATACTGGAAGAAGCATACGGGGAAATGGGGTTGATTGGCGATATACGTATCCCAAAACAAGAAAAGAAAAAGGGTTATCTGGCAACTGTTGCAACCGGAAAAGAAAAACTGGTCCTGTATTCAATTCGAGGCATTGCCATTTTCTTTGCCCTATCCCTTCTTTTTTATGGCACTTTGCTATCAGAACAGCTTCGTCCATGCACATGCAGTATTCTGGAATTCTTTTCCATGACGGCTCTAATAATGATAACGAAGCCATTTGCATGGATTCTGTTTTGCTGCCTTGTACTGTTTATTATCTTCTCGGTTATGTATGAAAAACACATTGAAGAAAATATCCGTAAAGATATGGACAGGTACCAAAGAGAAACCTATTCCTGATTTTTGAGGACTGGGTTGAAAAACCAAACTTCCATATGAATGAAACTTCACTTCAAGCCATAAATTCAATGGGAGGGGGATTCGCATTTCCCCCTCCCTTCTTTTCCCCTACTCCTACTCCTACCCCAACTCGAACTTCCTTGGTTCAGAGTTGAATGTCGTCAAGGGAAAATCGAATGGCACGGGTAACTTCTTTAATTGTATACGGTTTCTCAGCAAAATGGACGTCTTTGTCCAATACGCGGCTCCTGGAAATTCTTTCATCCGGGTAACCGGAAGCGAACACTGTGCGAATCTCAGGCCTGAGTTCCTTCACCTGTCTGGCAAGCTCCCAGCCGTCCATGCCGGTCATTACAATATCGGTAAATAGCAGATGGATGGGTTTCGGGTGGGTTTTGATAATCTCCAGGCCCTTCTCTCCGGAATCCGCGCTTAAAACGGTGTAACCGGCAGATTGAATCATCCGCACGGCCATTTCCCTGAGCTGGGCGTCATCTTCCACGACGAGGATTGTCTCCTTTCCACCGTAGGCTCCGAGAGCGTTTTCCAGCCTGGTTCCAGTACGCTCCATCCGTCGGCTGGCGACAGGCCACAGAATTTCAAATGTTGTGCCTTCTCCCGGAACGGAATGAACAAAAACATCTCCTTCGTTCTGCTTTACAATTCCATACACGGTGGAGAGCCCCATCCCGGTACCCTTTCCCACGCCCTTAGTCGTAAAAAACGGGTCAAAAATCTTCGACAAGACTTCTTTCCGAATACCGGGACCCGTATCTGAAACGGTCAGGACCACATATTCTCCCGGAAGAAGCTGTGTTGGCGATTCCTCTTCCGATTCTTCCACAGTGCGGGCTTCAGTAGCCACCCGTATTTCCCGGGATTTTCCCGGTTCAAGGTCACGGAGAGCGTCCGCGGCGTTGACCACAAGATTCATCGTAATCTGCTCAATCTGCCCGGGATCCGCCTCTATCGCGGGACACTTTTCGTCCAGTTCCAGGTTGAGCCGTATGTCCTCCCCGATGAGGTGCTCAAGCATTTTCTTTAATTCATTGACAGATGCGTTCAAATCCAGTATTTTCGGCTGAATCATCTGCTTCCGGCTGAAACCCAGCAGTTGCTTTGTCAGTCGCGCTGCCCGTTCCCCGGACTTTTGAACCTGCTCCACATACCGATGTACCCGGTCATTTTCCGCGAGATTATTCAGTGCCATTTCACTGTAGCCCAGAATCGCGGTGAGAATATTATTGAAATCATGGGCAATCCCCCCGGCAAGTTGACCAATCGCTTCCATCTTCTGCGATTGCCGGAGGCTCTCCTCCAGTTCAAGCTCGCGGGTGACATCCCGCATGAAAGCCCCGTAATTGATTATTTTTCCGCCTTTATCCCGAATCGGTGAAATAACAGCATCTACACTAAAGAGGGAATCATCTTTCCTTTTATTGACGAATGTTCCCTTCCACGTTTTTCCGGCAGTAATCGTTTTCCACAGCTCTTCATAGAATACCGGTCCCTGTTTGCCGCTTTTCAGAATCCGGGGATTCTGGCCGATTACTTCGTCCGAGCTGTACCCGGTCAACTGTTCAAACACCGGATTCACGTATTCAATCATTCCCTCTGTGTCGGTAATCACCACGCTATCGGTTACCTGCTCCATCACTGTTGCCATGCGCGTCCGGGTTTCTTCATTTTTTTTACGGAGAATCATCTGGGCAATCTGTGTGGAGACAAATTCCAGCAGCTTCACATCCTCCTGAGAAAATGCGGTCTCATCTTCGTAACTCTGAACAACCAGCACACCCACCACGTTTTTTTCTATTT
>CBEUWV010000315.1:0-2606 GCA_965546895.1 uncultured bacterium | reverse complement strand
GATAGAGCCGGAGTGACCGTCCACTCCGGCTCCCATTCCTGATTTTGAATCGGCAATACCGGATCTGACTTACATCATGCCACCTGTATGGTCCATGGAATCCGGAATCATGACCATGGGAATGGCGGTCTGGATTCCATCAGTGTTCACCAACCCAAGGGGCACCATGCCCTCCTGGTCCGTTCGAATCTCCATGCTGCCGTCAAAGGTGGAAATATCAGCCACGCCGGTGAAAAAGTTGGTGAGGATGTCCACAACCTGATTCCCCGGCTGGAGCGTGAGATCGTGCTCAGCAAACGTGGTGCCATCCGGGTTTTTCAGAGTCAACGTGGTGGTCAGTTCCACATCAGAGGTATTGACTATGGCAAAGCCCGTAATGTTGTGCTCGTCATTTCTTACCATCATCCCATAGCCCATACCCGAACCTGCCATGAATCGCATACCCATCACACCCACCTGGGTAGCCATCCGCTGCGTATTTGTGTCAAACCGCTTGTAGAAAATGCTGGTAAACAGATGGTCACCCATATACATGTCGAAATCCTCCGTGTCGGGCTGATCATCCGTGTTGATGAACACGGCCCATGCGATCTGTTGCGGATCTTCAGCATTACCCAGTTTCAGTGAAAAGGTACCCGACTGCGGAACAGTTAAAGGAATAGAGGTCTGCATGGTGTCATTCCATGCCACACTGAGGGCCGCCCCGTCCTGTCCATAAAAATACAGTATTCCACTCACTTCCCGGCCTGAACCCGGATTCATGAACACCAGTTCGGTTTGGTAACCACCCCCAAGAACAATATGAGGAAGTACCATATTGTGTTCCATTTCCATCCCATCGTGATTCTGGTGCATTCCGCTTCCCATGCCGTCACCGTGGGCAAACACGCTGGTAACCGCCAGCACTGTCATCAACACCATTGTCCATATCATTATCGCTTTTTTCATAACTTTTCTCTCCTTGAAAATACCTGCCACATACGCATTTAGTCGAGACAGGGTTGTGTTAAACAAAAACTCTGATTGTGCACCAGTCTTTCTCAATTGAAGTAAGTCTGATGTGTGCCCACTCCGTTGATATAACAACTGCAATCAGTATCCACTCCAAACTACATGAGTATATTATTATGCTCTGATATTTCCCCCTGTCAATTGTTCTTCCAGTGATTGCCATCACCATTTATGGATTATTCCTGTCCAGGTCTCCTTTGATACGTTGATACTCATCCTTACTGATTTCACCCCGCGCGTACCGATCCTGGAGAATCTCCTCAGCCTTCCCGTATGTGGACTGCCCGGTACCACAACACCCACAGCTGAATCCTTTGATCAAAAACGCACCGGCAATTACTACCAATATAAGCAACAATGGCCAGAGCCACATGCCGCCGAAGAATCCATGTCCCATCATGCTGCACCTCCTTTTCGTGTGTTTCTGCGTATCGACCCGGCATCCATGGTTAACTCAAACGGGTTTTTCTTAACCGTAAAGCGTTGGTCACCACCGACACTGAGGAAAAGCTCATGGCCGCAGCCGCAATAATCGGGCTTAACAGGATGCCGAATAACGGGTACAGAACCCCTGCCGCAACCGGAACACCGAGGGAGTTGTAGCCAAAGGCAAATAGCAGGTTTTCTTTGATATTCCGCATAACGGCCCGGCTCAGTTTTCGGGCACGGACAATGCCGGTCAAGTCTCCCTTCACCAGTGTGACGTGGGCGCTTTCCATTGCCACGTCTGTACCGGTTCCCATTGCGATACCCACATCGGCCAATGCCAGCGCAGGGGCATCATTGATGCCGTCACCGGCCATGGCCACCACGTGGCCTCTGGATTGTAACTTCCGAACCACTTCCGCTTTCTGATCGGGCAATACACCGGCCACAATGTCGTCCAGCCCCAGTTTGTGGCCGACTGCTTTCGCAGTCTGTTCATTGTCACCCGTCAGCATGACAATGCGGACGCCTTCCCGGTGCAATGCCTGGATGGCGTCCGACGATGTTTCTTTGATGGGATCCCCTATGCCAATCAAGCCCATAAGTTCATTGTCAACTGCAACAAACACCACCGTCCAACCGTTTTTCCGCATCTTCCCCGCACGATCTGCATGGTTGGACAAGTCCAGTTTCAATCGTGTCATCATGTGTTCATTGCCCAGCGCTACGTCCTTTCCGTCAATATTTCCCCGGACACCATGTCCTGGAATTGCCTCAAAACCGGTAATTTTGCGGTGTAAAGAACCGGCCTCTTCCGATTTTTTTATAATGGCGTCTGCCAGGGGATGTTCACTGCCCGACTCCAGCGCTGCAGCAAATCCAAGTAAATCTGCTTCCGATACAGACCCGACGACTGCAATTTCCGTAACTATCGGCTTACCTTCGGTGAGTGTTCCGGTTTTGTCCACGACCAGGGTATCGACCTTGTGCAACTGCTCAATCGCCTCGGCATTTTTAAACAATACGCCCATGGTCGCGCCCCTTCCGGTTGCCACCATGATAGACATGGGCGTTGCCAGTCCCAGGGCGCACGGGCATGCGATGATCAGCACGGCTACCGCATTCACCAGTGCGTGGGCCATTTTCGGATCCGGCCCGTACGCTGCCCA
>CBEUWV010000314.1:0-2621 GCA_965546895.1 uncultured bacterium | reverse complement strand
AAACTATGATACGACAAAAAAAGGACTTTTGTTTGCTCTTTCTGTAAAATACAGGGACAAATTTCCGGTGAGTGGCGGTTAGGGAACAGAGAACATTCCAGCATGTCCGCTCTCTTCCCTCTAAGGATACCTTATATTGACAGTGAAAATCCCGTGTGCTACCTTTTGGTTGCATTGAAATTGAAGGGGGTGTTTGTGAAAAAGACACCGTTGAATGAAGAACACAGAATTCTGGGTGCGAAGATGGTTGATTTCGGGGGCTGGGATATGCCGGTCCAGTATACGGGTGTTCTGGAAGAGCATCTGGCAGTGCGGGAAAAGGTGGGGCTCTTTGATGTGTCTCATATGGGCGAATTTACCGTAAAAGGGTCGGATGCACTGGCTTTTGTCCAGCACGTAACCTGTAACGATGTATCAAAATTGGCTCAAAAGCAGATTCACTATTCTGCTTTCACCTACCCGGAAGGAACCATTGTAGATGACCTGCTGGTGTACCGCCAGGATGACAATGAGTTTTTTCTCGTTGTGAACGCCGCGAACATTGAGAAGGATTTTGACTGGATTACCAGCCAGAGCGGTGGTTTTGATGTGGAATTGAAGAACGTGTCCGATTCCTACGCGCAACTGGCAATTCAGGGCCCCGAGGCTGTAAAAATCGCGGAAACGCTGTTCGGAGAGCTTGCCCTGGAAATGCACTACTACTGGTTTGATTACGTGACATACGAGGGAAGTCCCTGCATCTTATCCCGCACCGGCTATACCGGAGAGGACGGATTTGAAGTCTACTGTCCGCCTTCAATTGCCGTTTCGTTATGGCGCAGGGTTCTGGAGCTGGGAAAACCATACGGTATTCTGCCCTGCGGGCTGGGCGCCCGGGATACGCTGCGTCTGGAGTCCAAAATGTGCTTGTATGGGAATGATATTGATAACACCACGACGGTTCTTGAAGCCGGGCTGGGATGGATATGCAAACTGGATAAAGGTGATTTTATCGGGGCAGACGTCCTTCGACAGCAGAAAGAAGAGGGGCTGGAACGAAGATTGATGGGGTTCGAGATGGTGGATCGGGGGATTGCCCGCCACGGATATCCAGTATATCTGGAACCGGGCGGTGAAGCAGTTGGAGCTGTTACCAGCGGCTCTTTTGCTCCCTTCCTTAAAAAGAATATCGGTCTGGTTTATCTTCCCATTGAGAAAGCAAAGATCGGCACAGAGATTTTCATTGGCATCCGTAAGAAAACGGCGAAAGCGAGAGTCATCAAAACCCCGTTTTACAAGCGTCAGAAATAATCCTGGAGGAGGACATCATGGTTCCGAAAGATTTTTATTACACAAAAGAGCATGAATGGGTAAAACTGGACGGAGAAACTGGGACGGTTGGCATTACCGATCATGCCCAGAAACAATTGGGCGACATTGTTTATGTCGAAGTACCGGAGATTGATACAGAACTGGAAAAGGGCGATGAGGCAGCTTCCATTGAATCGGTGAAGGCTGTAGCAGATGTCTTCAGCCCGATAACCGGCACAGTCATCGAGATCAACGAGGCACTGGAAGATGAACCGGAATTGGTCAACGAGGACGCCCAGGGTGACGGATGGCTGTTCAAACTTCGTGTAAGTGACAAGTCCGAACTGGACAACTTGATGGATTCTGCTCAGTACGAGAAGTATCTCGAAGAAGAGGAAGGATAAGCCATGTCCCGCTTCTTTCCCCTGTCGGACGGCGATCGGCGGGAAATGTTGCGGAAAATCGGGGCAGACAACATCCAGTCTCTTTTCTCATCCATACCGGAGGAAGGCCAGTTCAAGGGGACACTGAATATCCCCAGTTACAGCGAACAGGAATTGCTGAAATTTTTCCATGACCTGGCAGATTCCAATACGCCAACACGGTCATTTGCCGGTGCGGGCGTCTATGCTCATTATATCCCGGCATCGGTAGACTCGCTGGCTTCCCGGGAAGAGTTTTTGACGGCTTACACGCCATATCAACCCGAAATTTCGCAAGGTACCTTGCAGGCTATTTTTGAATATCAGACCTGCATGTGGCATGGAGGTGTCCAATGCCTCCATGTACGACGGTGCCACCTCCTTTGCCGAAGCAATTTTAATGGCAAAAAGGGTGGGCAAAAAGAAAAATACCGTTCTGATTTCAGATGCAATTCACCCCCACTACCGCAAAGTGGCACAAAGTTACCTGGAGAACCTGGGCATTCAGATTAAGGCCATTCCAACCTTAAACCATAAAGTTGACATGGAGACACTATCTTCAGAGCTGGGAAATGAGGATGTTTTCGCCGCGGCTGTGGGCTACCCGAATTTTTTCGGTATTGTGGAGCCCCTTGACGAAATAGCGGACCGTTGCTGGGATTTCTGACCACCAGGCAGAAACTGGTTCGGAATATGCCTGGCCGGGTGGTGGGACAAACGACTGACGTGGATGGGGAAGTAGGATATGTCTTGACCCTGTCTGCACGGGAACAGCACATCCGCCGGGAGAAAGCGACATCCAACATCTGCTCCAACCAGGGTTGGTGCATGTTGCGTGCGGTGATCTATCTGGCCCTTCTGGGGAAAACAGGTTTGAAAGAGCTTGCTCAGTTGAATCACCGGCTGGCG
>CBEUWV010000313.1:0-2622 GCA_965546895.1 uncultured bacterium | reverse complement strand
AAAGCGGAGGACAGGCACCGGGGACGTTGCCAGTCCCCGTTTTACCATTCACCATCCACGCAATGGTTCGAGGTTAACCTCGAACCATTGCATTGAACTCTTCAATGCGACTGTCTATTTTCGGGACCATGTCGTGGATGTTTTTCCAGTAGGTGCGGTAGTCGTGCCACTGGGCGTTGAGTTCGTCCAGTTCTTTCTGCTGCTGTTCGATCCAGGTGTAGTATTTGAGGTTGTGGATGCGTTTTTTGCCGTAGAAGTTCAGTTCTTCGGTGTAGTCGGGGGTGATGGAGGTCAACAGCTCATAGTCTTTTCCCGCGTTGATTTCGGTATATTCACCCCGTTCTTCGTGGAGTTCTTTCATCCGGGAATCGTAGAGTTCCATGGAGTCGGTGAGAACGGTGAGAACGATGTCATCACCGGTGAGTTCGTTGTATCTGGCAAATTTGATGGCGGAAAGCAGGTTTGCCACACCGGAGATACCCAGCAGGTCCAGTTTGTCCACGAGTTTTGGATCAATACCCTGTTTTTTCAGATAATCCCGGCCCTTCGGTTCGTTGAAGAGACGGATCAGGCGCATGGGATGTTCGTCGTCAATGGCGGTGACCATGTCGGTGTTTCTCGCGTTGTGAATCCAGGGTACGTGTTTGTCACCGATGCCTTCAATGCGGTGTCCGCCGAAGCCGTTCAAGAGAAGTGTGGGGCACTGGAGCGCTTCACTGACCACCAGCTTGGAGGCCGGGAAGTGTTCTTTCAGGAAATCAGCGCTGCCCATTGTGCCGGAGGACCCGGAGGTCAATACAACACCGGCGTATTCCTGTCCGGGTTTCAGTTCCTTTTTCAGGATTTCCAGCATGGCGTTTCCGGTTACTTCGTAGTGCCAGAGGTGGTTGCCGAATTCATCAAACTGGTTGAAGATAACGATGTTGTCTCCGCGTTTTTCTGTGAGTTCCCAGCATTTGTCGAAGATTTCTTTGACGTTGCTTTCGCAACCGGGGGTTGCAATGACTTCACCGGCAACCTTGGACAGCCACTGAAACCGCTCCTGAGACATTTCTTCCGGCAATATGGCTATGGAGTCGCAGGCCAGAAGGGCGGAGACGTAGGCGCCGCCCCGGCAGTAGTTGCCGGTGGATGGCCAGACGGCTTTCTGGTTCACGGGGTTGAACTGGCCGGTGGTGAGCCGGGGTGCGAGGCAGCCGTAGGTGGCGCCGACTTTGTGCGCACCGGTGGGGAACCATTTGCCCACCAGGGCAATGATCCGGGCGTCAACGCCGGTGAGTTCTTTCGGGAATTCCACGTAGTTGACTCCGCCGTAGGTGCCGCCGGTGGGTACCGGTTCGTTTTTCCAGGTGATGCGAAAGAGGTTCCGGGGATGAACGTCCCACAGACCGATGCCTTTCAGCTCTTCTTTTGCCCAGTCCGGGACGGTTGACGGATGTTTCATCTGTTCGAATGTGGGAAGGACAATGCCCCTTTCCCGGCAACGTTCCGCTGTCTTTTCAAGTTGTGCTTTGTTTACAGTCAGGTCAATCATATCTGCTCCTTGTACGTTTGATAGTTCTTTATTTCAAAGAAGTTGATTATCTGTTCAAGTAAAAATTCCCGTACGCTCACGATTGCGTTCCTCTCGCTGTTAAGCAGGCTACGAAGAAGCGGCGCAAAGCCCCGGCCTTCCAGCTCCACCGGCCCGATTTCGTCGAGAAATATCGGGGATGTGTTGGTTTGTATGGCACTTTCAATGATTTTCGCGGCTTTTTCCTGTGCCCTCTCGGAAAAGCTGTACGGCCCGAACCGAAACGCTTCGTCCCATTTGATGGGAACCGAGTCGGTAAATCTCGCAAAGGGAAGGCTTTCACTGGTGGTGAGATGGACCAGATTGTAGCCGCGATGGGTGCCGTTTTCCATGTGTTTGGGGCAGAGAACACCGTCTCCGCCTTTTTCTTTGTAAAGGGCTGCCATCCGGGTCGTTTTCCCGCTGTTTACCGGTCCGGCGATGAAGGTTACCATGATTCTCCCATATGATTTTGCCCGGTTTTCCCGTAGCGGATTGCCTGGATCTCAGCAAGGATGGAGATGGCAATTTCCTGGGGCGCCGGACCGCCGATTTTCAATCCCACAGGCATGTTAAGGTTGGAGAGGTCGGCATCTGGGTGCTGTTTCTTCAGTTTCGGAATCATCGTCTCCGCTTTTTTCCGGGAGGCGAGAACACCGATGTATGCCGGTCGGATGGATAAACTGTAGAGTTTGTCCATTGCCACTGCGTCAAAGGCATGGGAATGGGTGCAGATCACGACGTATGAACGATTGGTGATGCCAAGATCACCATATCCGTCCTTGTAGTTGGGCAAAAGGACAGTCTTGTGGTGCCGGATGTTGTCCAGCAAAGCTTTCCGGCTGTCGGACATGGTGACTCTGTAGCCGAGGAGGGCGGCATGAGCAAGAATCGCCTGACCCACGTGACCGGCGCCGATCAGAACCAGGTGGGGGCTGTCTCCCATGAGCTCAAAGTAGATGGTGGTGCTGCCGCCGCAGACCATGGAAGCCGGGCGCATCACCCTGAAAATCGTCACCATCAAGGTTGCCGCCATCACCACCAGCGGCAACAGGTATTTCTCCGATGAC
>CBEUWV010000312.1:0-2629 GCA_965546895.1 uncultured bacterium | reverse complement strand
GAATGACGGAAAAAAGAAGTTTAAGTTTAAGTCTGAGTTTGAGTTAAGAATGGGAAGCGGCTTGTTCCCTGTCTTTTGTCACTCATCACTCATCACTCATCACTCTGCAGAGTAGGAGTAGGAGGCAGAAACGGAAAAATCAGGGAGTTGGCTCTTTATTGCTTGCGTTCCTTGCGGTCTTTGCGAGAGAGCTTCTCCTCTTTTCCTCTCTGACCTTTGTGCCTTGGTGTTGAGTCCCTTTCTGCTCCTCCCCCTCGTCATCCTCTGCAGCAACTTCTTCAATCCACAAAGAGAGGGTCCACATCAGGAATGATCTGAACCGGGTCGTTTCGCGATGCCTTGCGCAGAATCGGGAGAATACCCCTTGTAAAGGTTCGACGAACGGCTGGCCTCGATTCTCCCCGAATGAGAAGCACGCGACGGTACTTTCCTTTCATCCTGTAGATCCCAGCCTTGAACGGGCCGAGAATTGCCACGTCGTTTTCCCCTGTTTTCGACAGTGCGGCATGTAGTTCTGCTCCTTTTTCCCGAACTGCGTTCTCCTCCTCTCCCTTGATTTCAAGGGATATCATGTGGGCAAAAGGCGGATACCCTGCCCTTTTTCGAAAATTCAATTCTTCATTTGCAAAATCACCATAATTACCGGCTTTCAGGTGAGTAAAGATGCCATGTTCCGGCAGGTAGGTCTGGATCAGTACCCGTCCTGCAACTTCGCCTCGCCCTGCCCTTCCCGCCGCCTGAAGGAGCAGCGAAAAAGTACGCTCGGCAGATCGAAAGTCAGGGAATTTCAGGCTTGCATCGGCGTCAATCACACCTACAAGTGAAACACCCGGAAAGTGGTGGCCCCGGGCAATCATCTGAGTGCCCACCAGAATGTCAATTTCCCCTGCCAGCATGCTGTCATGGAGCTTCTGAAAGGATTTTTTCCCACTCATTGTGTCCCGGTCGGCCCGAAATATCTTCGTGTCCGGCAAAAGTCGGCGAAGATGTTGCTCCACTTTCTGGGTGCCGAACCCCATCATCTGGATAAAGGAATCTCCGCAGGATGGGCAGATGTGGGGCAGTTCCTGCTCAATCCCGCAGTAATGACATCGAAGCGGTTTTCCTTCATAACCGGAATGAACCGTTAACGACACACTGCATTCCGGGCACTGCATCACGTATCCGCATTTTCGGCAGAGCAGGAACGGCGCGTACCCCCTTCTGTTAAGGAAAAGGATTACCTGACCGCCTGCACTCTTTGTTCTCCTGATTTCAGCAACAAGTGCCTCACTGAGTATGGTTTTTCTGCCTTTTTTCCGCTTGAATTCCTCTTTCATGTCGATCAGTTGTATTTCAGGCATGGCTTTCTGCTCAACCCGCTTCGTAAGGTGGGACATGTGATATTTTCCCGCAAGGCCATGATGGTAGCTTTCGATTGTCGGGGTCGCGGAACCCAATATCACTCCCGCGCCTTCCATTTTTGCCCGAAACAGTGCCACATGCACCGCATTGTAGCGGGGATGAGATGACTGCTTGTAAGAATGATCATTTTCCTCATCCACCACAATTAAACCCAGGTTTTGGAGGGGTGCAAACACAGCGGACCGGGTTCCCACAACAATCCGTACTTTCTTTTTCAAAACTCGCATCCATTCGGAGAGGCGCTCGCCCCGGCTGAGCCCGGAGTGGAGAATGGCAATATCATTTCCAAATCGAACCTTCAATCTGGATATGGCAGCCGGAGTCAACCCGATTTCCGGAACCAGATAGAGTACCGTTTTCCCGGCTTCCATCACCGCATCAGCAGCACGCAGATAGCATTCCGTCTTTCCTGACCCTGTCACCCCGTATAAAAGATGCATTCCCTCGGGATGCTTCCGGAACTTATTCAGAAAATCCTGCTGTTCATCGGTAAGGCTGTGTCCTTCCAGGAAATGACGATCCCCCCGCACCAGCGAACGAAAGTCCTGGAACAACCGTACCCAGCCTTTTTTCTCCAGCGCCCCGAATGTATCGTAGCTGCATCCGGTTTCCTGGACCAGTTCCGCGCAAAGCTGAAAGGGTTCACCGGTGGCAACTGTCATTCTCCTGAGAACTGACGCCTGTTTCGGTGCTTTCTTGTCCAGTTCTTCAAGTTCTTCCCCACATGGAGTACGCACCAATGCCACCGCCCGACGCTTCACTTTTTGCACCGGGCTGATCTCATCTTCCATTTCACGGACAATGATTTCCAGTTTTGTCAGGCGCTTGAGAATTTTTCCCACCGTTTTACCCTGAAAGGCCCGTTTTATTGTCTGTTCCCTCTTGCCATTTTCCCCGATGAAGGAAACCACTTCCAACTCGGCCTCTGTCAGAAAGAGAGGAACCCGTTGATTTCTAAGCCTGTACCGACACCCTTGCTTTTTCAACAAACCTGGCGGCAATGCCGAACGAAGGAGGCTTCCCGATGAAACAAAATAGTAATCTGACGCTAATTTTATAGCTTTAAGCAGATTTTCCGGTAGTGAAGGCAGTTCATCGGACAAAACGTGTAACGGTTTCAGTTTCACTCCGACGGGAGGCGCCTCTATCTCGTCCACGATGATTCCGTTCAGTTTCTGGTTTCCAAATGAAACACTTACAACCATACCTATATTCACTGCATCTC
>CBEUWV010000311.1:0-2639 GCA_965546895.1 uncultured bacterium | reverse complement strand
GGCCGTCGTACACGGAGAGCTTTGTTTTTTTTACCAGCAGTTCCTGCACATGTTTACCGTGGGGTACCGGGAATCGGTGATAGAAATGGGCATCATCGGTGATGAGCAGGGGGAACCCGATGTCTTCCATTGTCAGGAAGGAATCGGCTGTCTGAACCCCTTCATCTCCATAAATTTCTTCCGTTGCAACCGCCACATGGCTGATGATGATCCCGCTGCCGGGATAGGCGCCGGCAATGCCGGTATTGATGACTTCATCCGGCAAGCCCTGTTCCAGAAAATACCGGGTCAATACCAAGGTGCTGTTGGTTTTTCCGACGCCGGTAACCAGCACCGGGGCCTTGTTTCCGGATTCGGCATGAAACAGTACACCACTGCCCACCCGTTCTTTCCGGAACCCCCCTCCAAACCCCTGTACCAGCAATTCCGCTTCCAGTGGTGTCGCGCAGACCAGCAGTCGACTCATGTGTTTTCTCCTATTTTTTCAATTAGTTCAGTGGTGGAATGATCTTTTGGGTCTCCCACAATCATCACTTTCCCACCGATTTCTGTCATCACGTGGCGTTCCGGAACGGTTTCCGGCTTGTAATCTGTCCCTTTGAACTGGATGTCCGGTTTCAGAATTCGCAAGGTTTCTTCAACAGTGTCCTCTCCAAAAGAGGTGACATAGTCCACTGCCTGAAAGGCCGCCACCAGTTCCATGCGCTCTGAAAGCGGAGTCAGTGGGCGCCCCGGCCCCTTGAGCCGACGGACCGATGCGTCGTCGTTCACTGCGACTACCAGAACATCGCAATGGGTTTTTGCACCTTGAAAATAACGAATATGGCCCACGTGGAGAACATCAAAGCAGCCGTTGGCGAATCCTACTTTAAAACCTTCTTTTCGGGCCGACTCAATTAAACTGGAAAGTGCTTCCCTGTGGTAAATTTTCTGCATTTAATGCCTCTTGAAGTTCAGTTTGTGTAACGGCGTATGTACCCTTTTGCATGACGGAAATTCCCCCGCTGATGGTTGCCAGTACTGCGGCTTCTTCCGGGGTCAACCGGTACGCCAATGCCAGTGCGAATGCCGCCATAACGCTGTCCCCTGCACCGGATAGGTCCACCGGTTCCGGTGAGCCAAAGATAGGGAAGGTGGTATAGCTCTTGTCCCCTTTTGTGTGAACTACCATCCCCTTGCTGCCCCGGGTAAGCAGTATCCGGCGGCAGTCCGCCCACCGGGTGAGGGTTTCCAATGCTTCCAGCAGGTCTTCCCCATTTTCCGGAATGGGTTTTCCCAATGCTGCGGCAGCTTCCTCCTCGTTGGGAGTGATGGCATCCGCGTGCTTGAATGCGGTGACCCGGTAGCGGGAATCCACAAATACCGGAATGCCCCGTTCCATTGCCTCGGGAATCAACCGTTCCGTATTGAATGGGGTTACGGTATTGTAGCCGTAGTCACTGATAATTATGGCATCTACCTCGTCCAGCACTTCCCTTGCAATCCGGAGAAGTTGAAATCGGTGAATTTCGCTTTCCCTGTCCACCCGAAGCATGTGCTGTTTTGCCCGGTGGATGCCACCTGCCAGGATTCGGGTCTTCTTCATTGTGTGTACACGGCGTGATTTCTGAAGGCAGCGAAGGTCCATTCCGCTGTTCCAGAAGCGGTCGGCAATATAAGTGCCATCTTCATCCCGTCCCACAATTCCTGCAGGATACGGGGTGGCGCCCAGGGACTGAACGTTGGCGGCAGTATTCCCTGCGCATCCGGGAAAGCGCTCACTGTGTTCATATCGACAGATAAAAACCGGAGCTTCCCGTGAAACCCGGTCAATTTCCGTATACATGAATTCATCCAGTACAATGTCACCGGCGACAAGGATTTTCATTTCTGAAAATCTGGTGACGGCTGTTTTCAGTTTTTCAATATCCATTTCACCGCCTCCAATATATTTTCTGCAATATAATCCGGTTGCACTTGCCAACTATCAGATTGATAGGTAAGTTCCCCTCTGCCGTAGCCGGTGAGGACGAGGACGCCTGTCATTCCATTTGCCTTCGCCATTTCCACGTCGGAAATCTTATCACCGACCATAACGGACCGGGACAGGTCAATGTTGTGCTTTTCCGCTGCCTTTAGCAGCATACCCGGTTTTGGTTTTCGACATTCACAATCCTTGCGGTATGGGGGGGACCCTGCCGTTGGATGATGGGGGCAGTAGAAAATATCATCCAGCTTTGCGCCGCCCGGTGCGAGAATTTCTTCCATTCGTTGATGCACCTGTTTGACCAGCTCTTCCGTGAAATAGCCCCTGGCAACGCCTGCCTGGTTGGTTACCACAATAGCAAGCCAGTCCGAACGGTTAATGAGGTGAACCGCTTCAGCGCTGAACGAATAGGGCCGCATCCGGGAAAGGTCATTGATATATCCCACTTCATGACTTAGGGTGCCATCCCTGTCCATAAATATTGCCCGTTTCTTCTTCATGGGCACATTGTAGCATGTTCACGGCCTCCGGCCGAATGCAGAATTGAAAAGGGAGGGAGACTCACCGCAGAGGCGCAGAGGGGGAAGAGGGGGGATGAGGAAGACAGGGAAGAGACTCAACACAGAGAGGGAAGAGCAGAAAGGGAATTTAACACAAGGTCAGAAAAGTTCAT
>CBEUWV010000310.1:0-2657 GCA_965546895.1 uncultured bacterium | reverse complement strand
CCATCCACTATTCACTATCCACTGCCCACTGGGTCCGGAGGACCACCCGCTTCAGTTCTTTCTGTGCTTGACGCCAGTCCGGCATATTGACATCCATGAGTGCTTTGAACCGGCCATTATGGGATGGTTCCAGCAGGTGCGTCAATTCATGCACGATGATGAATTCCAGCAAGTGAACAGGTTGTTTGATAAGTTCCAGATTGATCCAGATTCGCCTGGCCCGAACATTGCACGTGCCCCAGCGTGTTTTCATCCGCTTAATTCGCCACTCATTTACCTGTACGCCGATCAATCGTTGCCACTTGTTCATCAGGGGAGGGATGGCGATTTTCAGCTCTTTTCGGTACCAATCTTCCACCACCTTCCGGCGAATTTCTGCATCGCTGCCAGGTTTCACAAAAAGCTCAATACGTCCCGGTTCCACCAGAACGGCACAAGGCCTGCCTCTTCGTTCCTCGACCTTAAGTTCATATTTTCTACCCTGAAACCGGATAACATCTCCACTTACATATTGGATGAGGTCTCTTCGGGGCCGGGTGGCCATCCGGTTCTGGTGCTTTTGTATCCAGTCCAGCTTTGACAAAATTGCGCGGCGCACAACATCATCCCCCATTGGGATTGGAACTGAAACCTTCACCCGCCCATCCGGCGGACACACACGGATGCGCAGATATTTGATTGGTTTCCGCGTCAGTTTCAGCACGATGTCCGCCACGGTCATCTGATAAGTCTGATACTTCATTGTTATCACGGCTCCTGGTCGTTATCCTTATCATTGTACGATAGTTTGTGAATTGAACTTGCTCTTTTCCACCATCGCCAGCTTCCATCCTGACTTTTTATTCCGCGTATGCGGCATTATGCTTGTATTTTCGGGATATTTGCCGCAATTTTTTACCTTACACTTGTTTTTTTACTGACTTTACGGTATATTATAGCGTGTTATTCAGATTTCAGGAGCATTTGCAAACTGCTGAGAGCATTTTACCGTTTATCCGGTATTATTGAGAGGTGCAATATGGAACATCCGAGTTTTGCCGCTATTATTCGAGCCCACCGGAAAATGGCCGGACTTACCCAGAAAGAACTGGCGGATCTTGCCGGAGTAGGCAAGACAGTTGTCTGGGATGTGGAGACGGGGAAGGAGACAGTGCAACTCAACATTCTGTTGGCACTGCTGAATGCGTTGAATATTGAAATTCGATTGGAAAGCCCGCTGATGCGTGAAAAGAAGATTAATGATGAGAAACGCTGAAGTCAACCTTCACGGGGTTCGAACTGGTGTTTTAACTGAATTAGATGATGGACGTTACCGGTTCCAATATGACGACCGGTACAGCGGCGATCCTGTCAGCCTGACAATG
Organism: uncultured bacterium; assembly: GCA_965546895.1. GTDB lineage: Bacteria > Acidobacteriota > Holophagae > Thermotomaculales > Thermotomaculaceae > UM-FILTER-49-7. The sequence goes on along the minus strand of CBEUWV010000310.1, from coordinate 1,293 downwards.
CCGGTTCGGCTGGAGCCCTATGAGTTTACTGATTTTCCACCTTTTTTTGACGGGCTGCTACCGGAAGGGCTGATGCTGGATGCATTGCTCCGTCAATTGAAGATTGACCGACAGGACCGGTTCGCCCAGCTTTGTGCCGTGGGCGCGGACCTGGTGGGAGCTGTCACAGTGGAACAGATTCCATGAATATCTGCCCCATTACCTACGAACCCTGTGGAGACAATCGTTACTCGGGTAAGGGATTAAGAAAATTGTCATCCCGACTGCAACAGTTGGCCCCACTGCCCTTCAGCGCAGGTGAGCTGGTACGGGAAGCCGCAGCACGGGCAGCGAAAATGTCCATCCAGGGGGTACAGCCCAAGCTCAGTGCTGTTCTGGACGTAAAGCAGGGAGCCTTTCGGATTGTTGATCGTGGTGGACGATACATACTGAAACCACAAAATTCGATTTATCCGTTTGTTCCTGAAAACGAAGGGCTTTGCATGCAAATGGCGGCAGCCGTCGGCATTGAGGTACCATTAACTGGTATGGTGATGTCCAAAGACAGCTCCTGGACCTACTTCATCCGCCGATTTGACCGAATCGCCAGAACCGGCAAGGTTCATGTTGAGGATTTCGCCCAGCTGAGCGGACGCACCCGGGACACAAAATACGACGCCAGCATGGAGCAGGTGGCAACGCTACTTGAGCGGTACTGCACATTTCCAAAGGTGGAGATGGCCCGGCTATTTCGCCGGACGTTGTTCAATTTTCTGGTCGGAAATGAGGACATGCATCTGAAGAACTTCTCCATCATTGTGCAAAACGGCAAGGTATCTCTCAGTCCAGCCTATGACCTGCTGAGCACCACCGTAGCCATGGGCAGTGCAGCGACCGAAGAATTGGCGCTTCCACTTGCCGGGAAAAAACGCAATATCACCCGAAAGCTTCTGGTGAATTATTTTGCGAAGGAAAGAATGGGATTGCCGGATCGCGTAGTGAACGGGATTTTTTCAGACCTTACCCGTGCCATCCCAGAATGGCAGCACTTGATCCGGGCCAGTTTTCTCCCTGAGAATCAGAAAAGCACACTTACAAAATTATTGGCTTACCGTGCAGCGATTCTTGCCCTTGACTGAGTAGAAGATGTGAATGGTGGATAGTTGGGAAAAGAAGCTTAAGTCTGAGTTTGAGTTAAGAACGGGAGTCGGCGCTGTGGCACTTCGCGCCGGATGTTGGATGATAGGTGTTGGGTGTTAGACAATAAAAATCAGGGAGCCAGCCATTCCCCATCTTTTGTCACCCATCACTCAT
>CBEUWV010000309.1:0-2658 GCA_965546895.1 uncultured bacterium | reverse complement strand
GCAATCCCCTGTGCGACCCCGATCAATGACGGAACCCACCAGGGGGAATCCAACAACGATTTCCCGGTGAGGCCTTTTTTCTGTTTCAGATGGGTTGTCAGTAGCATAATTGAAGTGATAAAAAAGCAGATGCCGACAAAAATCAGGTTTTCATGCAGGGCTTCCATTCTGCTGTCCAGTGCCAAGCCGATGATACCGGTGGGAATAGATGTCAGAATGACGAAAAAGAGAAAGCGGAAAGGGTTTTCAGCAAACCCTTCTCCGCCTTTCCTTGAGAACAGGTGGATAGCGAGATCAATCAGTTGCTTCCGGTAGTAGATCAACACTGCGAGCAGCGTAGCCATGTGCAGCACAATGTCAAAATTGATATCCGGAGCCTTCATTCCAAATAACCGTCCGAACAGTGCCAGGTGGCCGGAACTGGATACAGGCAGAAATTCTGTCATCCCCTGCACAAAGGCCAGGACCAGAGCCTGGACCAGGGTCATTTGAATAGATCTCCCATCTTGAACTTATGTTTCTGGGTGTTTCCCTCTGAATCTGTTCCTTCCACCTGAATTTCTTTTTCAGTGTAGCCGTTGGGAAGCTTGAACAATGCCGGATTCAGGGATTTTTCATTGATGGAAGTGATTTCGAAAGTGGACTTGGAAGTCAATTCGTTATTCTTGCCATAGCTGAGCTGTTCGGTTTTCATGGGGAATCCCAATCCTTTCAACTTCGACTGGATCTGACTGTCCACTTGAGCCACACCGGTTGTAAACATCTGGCTGTCATTGTATTTCGGTACCAGGTCCATTGACAGCTTCGGAGTCACATAGATGAAAAATTCCCTGCGCTCATGGGTTTTGATTTTCTTGAACAGGATTTTCATATTGGTATCATATTCCACAAGCAACCGGTATTTCTTCACTGGATATCCGGCCACAGAACCCGCATTTCCCTTATCCACGATGTTGACAAACACATTGCTGTAGCTCATTTTTGTCATTTTTGTCATAGTCTTCATCATGCCCTGGGCTTGCCCCTGCAAAGCGTTCAGGTCCAGTTTGTGGTATGTTTTGGCCTGAGGATCGCAGATATACATAAGTTTTCCGCCCTCAGTAACCATGAAATCTCCCTTCTTGTACAATATGGAATCGCTGAGAAATTTGATTCTCGCGCCCTTGTCCTGGGCAAAAACCTTCATTTCCTGGGGTTCCATCATCTGTTGCAGCATAGGGTTCTGCTGTTGCTGTTGTGCCGCCTCTCCGTATAATTCCGTCTGGACTCTGGCACTGTAAATAACACCTGCCTGGGCAACCGTGGCCGCTGTTATCAACAGGGCTATTAAAGATGTGCGAATCGTTCTTTTCATTGAATCCTCCTCAAAATGTGGCTTGTAGAGGTATACCACAGCTTATGCTTTTTTGTCCAATTTACCTGTCACTGTTTCCCGAATCCAGCGAAAACGGGCGCATTTTTCCGGGGAGCCGTGTTTCGCATATCCCTGTTCCAGAATGTGACACTTCTCAGCCAGTTCTGCCACCGTATCTTTTCTGTCCTCAATTACCAGTTCAGGAAACCGGAGAATCTTCAACATGGCACGGACGCGGAACCGGTCCATGGCAATGAAATTACGGGAGAGCTGATCCGGATGACCGCCATGTTTGACCACCAGTTTTTCCGCAAGAAATCCAATTTGTTCCCGGGCCAGAATACGAAGCCACAGGTCATAATCTTCACAGGCCGGAAGAGTTTGATCAAAATAACCAATATCCCGGAACACATTTTGGTGAATCATTACGGCGGAAGGGCTGACCAGACAAAGCTTCAGTGCGTCCCGGAAAAAACGCCCGGCTTTTTTCCCATGCTTTTTCATTGGATTGACGAACCGGCCGTTTCGAATCCACACCTCATCGGTCTGGGAAACTCTGTATTTTGGATGGGACAGGGCATACGCCATGTGTTTTTCCAGCTTTTCCGGCTTCCATTCATCGTCAGAGTCCAGAAATGCCAGCCATTCTCCTGTGGCTGCCCGGATCCCGGCGTTTCGTGCTGAACTTACACCGGAGTTTTCCTGCCGAATAACTGTAACGGTGGGAAAGTTATTCCGGATGGCGGCGCTGCTTCCGTCTGTAGACCCGTCATCCACCACAATAATCTCATCCGGCTGCCGGGTTTGCGAAACAACGCTTGCAATCGCCTTCAGTACGCGCTCACGCCTGTTAAATGTTGGGATAATCACAGATACAGAGGGTGAAGCGTGATGGGTGATGCGTGACCAGTGATGAGTGGAAGATGATTCCATGATTTTCTATCCCTTGCTCCTACTCCTACCCCTACTCCAACTCATTCTATTCCCACTCCACAGTGCCCGGGGGTTTGGAGGTAATGTCGTAGACCACCCGGTTGATGCCCTTGACTTCATTAACAATCCTGGCGGATATATCAGCGAGCAGGCTGTGGGGCATGGGGTACCAGTCTGCCGTCATGAAGTCCTCGGATTTAACGGCCCGAAGTGCCGCGACGTACTCGTAGGTTCTGAAATCTCCCATCACTCCGACGGTTTTGACCGGAATCAGCACCGCGAAGGCCTGGGCGATTTCATCATAAAGTCCGGCTGATCGGAGCATTTCAATGAAGATATCATCGGCTTCCTGCAAAATTGCAATTTTTTCT
>CBEUWV010000308.1:0-2664 GCA_965546895.1 uncultured bacterium | reverse complement strand
CCATTATGACTTTTCCGATGGGGCAATGCTTCAAAATCTGAAGCTGACTGTTCGAAATAGTAATTCCGGAAGCTGGTTCGACACGATGTCGCTGGAGTCACGGGCCGGAGACAGGCTGGATACGGGTCGGGTCGTCCGCTTTCAGTTGAAGAAGGCGGGTCGCTACAGTTTTAATCTGAAGCAGAGCTGGAACCGGGATTATTTTTCTGATTCTGCCTATAACTACGGGGCCAATGACCGTAATTACACCCGGAATAATATTTCCGCGGAGTTCCGGTGGCTCGGGTTCAAGAATGTGGCACTGATCGCCGGATATGGCCTGGTGCAGACGAAGGGGACTGGAGATGTGCCGTACACGGAATGGAGTGACATTTATGCCCTGAGATTGAACCGGGATACAAGCCGGGAGAATTTTACGGCCGGGGTGGATTATCACAAAGGCGCGTTCAAGTTGATGCTGCGTCAGTCCTGGGTAACTGTGGATGAGAAAAGTCTGTACGCGGACGGGACGGTCACAGGAACTGGGCTTAACGGTTTAGATACAGTCTTGACTCCGGATCGGTCCGGGACGGTTGAATCGACTATTCCGGTTTCCAGCGCACGGATGGAGTATGCGGGAAGTATGTGGTGGGCTTCTGTACGGTATTCCCATAGTGACGCGACGATTGATAATGATGTGGTGGATCTGAAGCAGTATGTGTTTTCCGATTATGGCTCCCGGACTGATTTTCTGATGGCATTTGCGGGCACTTCGGATGCCCCGGTGGATGACGCGGGACTGAATGTGTCGGTGCAGGCGATGGATTCACTGGTGATTTCTTATGATATGGCATACAGGGAGTTGAAGACGGATACGACGATGAATTCCCAACGCACGATGATGCTGTATGGGACATCAACTACTCCCCTGATAACGCAGTCTCTGTCTACTGATACTGTGTTTCATTACCGGAACCGTCGGTTGAACCATGGACTTACTTTCAAGTTTGCGCCGAAACGGGCCTGGGATGTGACCCTGTCACTGCGTCAGATTGACGGAAATCTGGTCTATTCAGCTACTGAGGATGGGGAAGCGGATGGAATGATTGATGAGGATTATACGACCAACCGGGTGGAGCTGGCGGGACGGTATCGTTTAACCGCGGGAAGTGTGAAGGCTTCTGTGTTCCACGAGAGTATTGATAATCCGACCTTTCGCACTGCCGGAGATAAGCGGGACGGGTTTTCCCTTTCAGGGGATTGGATGGTTTCAGACACAGTCTCCGTAAATGTGATGTATCAGGACGCTACGTTGAAGAATGATGATCCCGCTATCTTGCTGGATCGGGATACGAAGCTTTTTGATACAAGTGTTCAGTTTTCGCTGTCAAAGGGCATTTCCACCGGGATCGGCTATACGATGATGAAGCTGGATTTTGCCAATGATCTGATGTTCAGCGAGGGCGATGCACGGATTTCTTCCATTGAGTCGTATGGTACGGATCAGAATGGGATTTACGCCTTTGGTACGTTTACCAGGAATCGTTTTTCCGGCCGGGTGTCGTTTTTCTACCTGGATGATTCGGGAAGTTCGTTTCCCCTGTCCCATTGGAATGGGGTGGCTTCCTGCCAGTATAAGATCAGCAAAACGTTGTATGGCCTGCTTTCCGTTCGTTATTACGATTACAATGAGGATGCCTCGAATGTTCGTGATTATAATGTGAATCAATTTGTTGTCGGCATTCGCTGGCTGTTGCAATAGGAGGGGATGATGAAAGCAAAACTATGTTTCAGTTTTTTGTTTGCTGTGATGGTGTGCCTTGCGCTTTCGGTTCCCGTCCTTGGGAATGTCGGAGATGATGCCTGTCTGGAGTGTCACGATGGCGTGGCGGCGGCTATTGCGCGTACCCCGCATACGATGGCGAACCGGGTAAGTTGCGAGACCTGCCATGGTGCCGGAGATGCCCATATGGAGGATCCCTCACCTGACAATATCCAGTCGTTCAAGAAGGTTTCGGCAAAGCAGGTGATGCATACCTGTAATCAGTGCCATGCGGATAAGCACGCGTTGATGTCTTCCCATCTGGCAAATGGACGCGCCTGTCTGGAATGTCATTCACTGGGTCATTCTTCCGCTTTTACGGAAGATGGAAAGCGGCCGGAACGGGCCTTGTTGAAGGATGTTTCTTCCAATCTCTGTACCCGCTGCCATGCCACTCAGAGGGCGAAGATGAATCGGCCGTTCCATCATCCGTCGGATGATTTTGATAATGTGTGCATTTCCTGCCACAATCCACATGAATCAAGGGCGGAATTGCAGAGAAAGGCTGTGGATCAAAAATGTTCTACCTGTCACCCGGAGGCCGGAGGACCGTTCATGTATGTCCATATGGGCACACAGAATAATGGCTGTGCCGAATGTCATGACCCCCACGGGTCTACAAATCCGAATCTGTTGGTCCGGAATACAACCCGGTTCTTATGTTTATCCTGTCATACCGATACGCCGGAATTTCATAATATGGCGGACCCGAAGTTCCGCCAGTGTACGGCGTGTCACAGTGCGATACATGGCTCGAATATGAACAAACTGTTTATGGAGTAGAAGGAGGCTCCGTAACTCACTTTCCGGATTAGTTTCGCGGTAACGTTTTTATATGTTTTCTTAATGGAGGGTTTTTTGAA
>CBEUWV010000307.1:0-2685 GCA_965546895.1 uncultured bacterium | reverse complement strand
CTGCAGAGTAGGAGTAGGGGTAGGGGTAGGAAAGTGCAAGTGAAAGTGCAAGTGCGAGGCAGAAGGGATTTAGCCATTCCCTGTCTTTACTTAAACTTAGACTTAAACTTTTCCCACGCACCAAAATCAGGGAGTTGGCTCGTTCCCTGCCTTTTGTCACTCATCACCCATCACTCATCACTTCTTTCGCACAGAACACTTCTCCTCTCATTCTTCCAACTGCAGGTTGGTGTAGTGATCTGTAATGCGAAAATCATATTCCGGGTATTCATACACCGGTTCTCTGGGTTCGGTCTCCCCCATTGAGTATCCCCACACTGTTTCATACTCATCAAGATTTTCGCCCATCTCTTCCAATTGTCGCATGTACTGACGAATTGATTTAGATTCAATAATGACCACTTTTCCCATCTTCTCAATAATGGGGCTGTGGACCCGGGTTGGGTCATGGTCAAATTCAAGAATCCGACGGCCCCAGCGGGTGATTCCAATGACCCGGAATGTCATAGATTTCCCCACACCTGGCAGATTCAAGACGCTTCGATCGGTAGCCAGAAAGGGCAAATCAGCCTTCTCCCGGAGCTCCCGTATATTTTCTATCATTCTGGTCGCCTGTTCTGGAAACCCGCGAATGTTTTCATGAAATGCCTCCGGTATCAGTCCGAATTTTTTTTCCTCCGTATTCTCCTGAACTGCCCGGGCGATAGTCGCAAAATTGTGGAAATTTTCCATGTAGCCCTTCACGGTGAAAGTATAGTAGGAGAGAATGCCAATATCGTTCAGAATCTGGCGCAACTTGGCAGCGTGGCCCCGCCTTGATGCCGCAGCGGTAAAGACCATCTGGTTAGTTATTGTCCACCCGGCCCCAATCAACATTCGAATTGACCGGCAGGTTTCGGGTGTTAATTCCATGGCAGTCTCAAAATGAGTCTGGATAACAAATTGAGAAATTCCAACATCTACGGCTTTTTCCCTGAATTCACTCAACACCCGGATCAGTCCCGGAGTAATTCGCTGGGGAAGGTAGGCAGGAAGCCGGGTCCCCAGCCTAACCCGGACTATTTCCGCAAATTTCTCCCCCTCCGGTCGGTTCCGGTTGGCGCGGCGTTTGTTCCGGGCCATGTCAACTACCGCATCCAGAATTTTTTCCAGTGACCGGTTGGAACTCATCAGTGCGTCCCCTCCGGTGATGAGGATATCCCTGATCTGGCTGTCATTTTCGAAATACTGCATCAACTGTGGTAGTTTTTCTGACCAGGGCTTTTCTGGTTTCAAACGGTCCAGCTTGAAATTCAGGTGTCCCCGCTGGAAGTCGTACATTCGCTGGCAGGAAACACAGAGTCCGCCGCAGGCCCTTCCCATGGTTTCCGGGATGAGAATGGCAACTTCCGGGTAGCGGCGGTGTACGCAATCAGATGTAGGCAGCAACCAGCCTGCCGCATTGGGCTTTCCCGGTTCCACCTGGTCCTCTTTTTCCCAGGCAGAAATTCGGCCAAATTCTTTAACCAGATGCTTGCTGCAGAGGATGTAGTCTCGAATCGCCAGATCCGCACCCACCGCAAATCCCGGTTCATGCACATTCACCAATGTCAGATAGTAGGGATTCACAAAGATGGGTACCCCCACCTGCATTGCGTCACTCAGAGTGCGCATGGTCATTGGAGACAAAGTAAAGTCCAGCATTTCATTCAGCAGTTCCGGATCCCGGATGGCAAATCGAAGATGGAAATGGTAGTCATTCCACCATTCCAGTGCCCGTTTGAATTTCTGTTCACGGGTCATTCCTGGTACAAACTTGAACTGCTGATCACTGATCTCTCCCCTCTCCATTCGATTGATGATTATCCCGAGGATTCGCTCCCGGTTCAATTTCCGCATTTCCAGAATGTCAACATCAAGTCCGGATGGGTGGCGACCCATCCATTCCGAAAGAAGATCCCGGTTCGGGCTGGGAGACTCCAACGTACCATTGAGTTGACGAAACATCATCAACATATCCTCAAAAAAGTCTTCATTCCCGCCGCCCGTGTTCTTTTTTGCGGCCAGCCACAGGATCCTGAAAGGGTTGCTGACGGCAGTGTCTCCATGAAGGTTGGAATCGGGGAACTCCCATCCAGAATGATCAATATAGTCCAGGATACGAATGATGGCATAATCCCGCCATTTCAGTTTCGCAAACGTCTCCATATCGGCTTTCCCCCGGCGATAGATGGAAATAGCGGGCCGTTTTTCAATCAGCTCCATCATCCATCTATGTATATTTTCAATGACTTCTGCTGGATTTTCCGATTCTTTGAGAATATCCCGCAGCCGGGGGTTTTCATCCAGCAGTAATTGCAACAATTTACTGGAACGGACACTGATCCCGACTTTATCCAAGTTTCTTGTATTCAATAAGATACTGTCTGCACGACTTAACAGAGGGGTTCCCATTTTACCAGGCATAGGCAATCCATCCTTTGCACATTTTTTTATTGGTCATTTGCCGGTTGGAACAGAACATGATCCGCACTGAATATATTCTTGTCGCCAAAGCGGTCACAACACGTTTATTATTAATATAGGAAAAAGCCCGCAGTCATGCAAGTGCGAGTGCGAGGAAGAGTGGCAGTAAATCTGCTGTGAATGGTTGAAAAAGACAAGTTTAAGTCTGAGTCTGAGTTTAAGTTAAGAATGGGAATTGGC
>CBEUWV010000306.1:0-2693 GCA_965546895.1 uncultured bacterium | reverse complement strand
GTACACGATGAATTCGTTTTCATGGTCGGGTCGATTTTCTGGGTACCGAACCGGATTCGGCCACCGGTAAGGTATTCCGCAACATCACCGAAGCAGGGCGAGTTGTTGGTAATGACACCGGTGTCTGTCCGGTCGACGATGCCGTCCGGATACAGCTTTGGGAGACCGAAATGCAGCGCGCAGGCTGCCAGGACCAGGCCGTCGCAGGGGTGACCGTGCAATTGAACCAGGTCCCGAAGGGTGATGGTTTTGGATTGGACGGCATATGGCCCGAGGCTGCTCTCGGTGTCTCGTACCTGAAATGTCGGTGCGTAGGGCGAGGAGAGCATCCACCTGATATCGTACCATGCGCTTGTGTTCGGAGTCACGTTGGAAGCGGCAGTAGTCAACAGGCAACAGGAAATCAGGATTGGAAAAAGGAGGTTTTTCTTCATGACATCATCCCAAACAGAATTCCCGTAACGGTGGCCATCATGACGACGAGACTGACAAAAACAATGGTTTTCTTTGTGCCAAGAATACTGCGGATAACCAGCATGTTGGGTAAGGACAATGCAGGTCCGGCTAAAAGCAGCGCCAGTGCCGGTCCCTGGCCCATGCCGTTACCCAGCAGCCCCTGCAGGATAGGAACTTCGGTCAAGGTTGCAAAATACATGAAGGCACCCGCTATTGAAGAGAAGAAATTGGCGGCGAAGGAGTTGCCGCCTACAAGGGACGCGACCCATTGTGATGGTATCATCCCCTCGTGTCCGGGCCGGCCCAGTGCGAATCCGGCAATGATTACCCCGATCAGCAGTAGCGGCAGGATCTGTTTCGTGAATTCCCAGGTCGCCTCCACCCATGCGGTCATCTCGCCCTCTGTGGTCATCGCGGAGAGGGTGACGCCTGCGGTGGCTGTTAGAAATGGCCATGCGTGTTGATGGGGGAAGACGAATGCAACGGCTGCAGTCACCATACCGGTCAGCAGCAGTTTCCATGTTTTCACATTAAACCATGCGCCGAGAATGATACCAAGCAGAATAGCGAAGACGGAGGTAATAGTCCATTTCCACACGAAGAGGGCATGAAACAGGCCGGTGCTGTCATCTGATTTGCCCCAGTTGGCAAACACCAGAATACCCACCATGGCAAAGAAAAAGGCTCCGTTGTGAAAGAGGGGGCGTCCGCCTTCTGTGTTTGCAGCTTCCCCGTTTGCCGCCTGTCGTCCCATCTCGCTTTTTCGAAACAGCCACGCCATTATTGCGCCGACAGCAAGGCTGAACAGAACAGCACCCACCGCCCGGGCGATACCGAGTTTCATGCCCAGTACCTTTGCGGTCAGGACAATGGCAAGGACATTGATGGCAGGTCCGGAGTAGAGAAATGCTGTGGCGGGGCCAAGTCCGGCACCCATGGTGTAAATACCGGCAAAAAGCGGCAATACCGTACAGGAGCACACGGCAAGAATGGTGCCGGATACGGATGCCACGCCGTATGAGAGCAGACGGGGCGCCTTTGGCCCCAGAAACCGCATCACAGATTCCTGGCTGAGGAATACTGAGATGGCTCCCGCTATAAAAAAAGCCGGTACCAGACAGAGCAGTACATGCTCCCTTGCATACCATTTTGTCAGCGCAAGTGATTCCATGACGGCGTTGTCAAAACGGGGCATACCCACAGGTAGAAAGTAAAGGCCGGCGAACACGATGGCCATGAGCATAAAGATGGTTTTATCAGACTTCCATTTCACAAATTATTCTCCTTACTGACACAATGATGATTAAGGCTGCTTCATTTTTGCAGTAGTTTTTGTTTTTCTTCCATATCGTTTCGCACCAGTTCCTCCACGCAGGAATAAAATTTGGGGAGACAGGGAGTGGCGAGGCTGTAATGGACCATCAATCCCTTTTTCTCAGACCGTACCAACCCGGCATTTTTCAATAGTGTGAGATGCTTGGAAACCGTGGAAGTATCTGCACCAATCATATCTGTTAACTCGCACACACAACGGGAACCTGCTTCCAGTTCCATAACAATAAAAGCCCGAGTTGGGTGTCCCAGGGCCTTCATCACTGTAGCAAGTTGTTCGCACCGGGCACGGGTTTGTTCGTCCATCTTGTCACCTCCTATTTGGCAATATAGCCAAATAGTAATGTATTGTCAAGGAAAAAACGAAAAAAACTTAAGTTATGTAAAAGCTTTTAAATGAATGCGTTGGGATGCTATCCCAGGATACGTTTCATGCGGTTGACCTCTATACGGGCAATATCAGAAGCACAGTTCTGGAAAGTCAGCATGCATTTGCATGCGCTTCTATACCAGACGGTGGTGCCTTCTTTCCTGAATTGGACCAGCCCGACATTTTTCAGTAAAGCAAGGTGTTTCGAAACAGTGGGAGCGGATCTCTCCAACAATGTGGCCAGTTCGGTCACTGTGTGTTCCCTTTTGGTCAGTTGTTCCATGATGTACACCCGCTCAGGGTGTCCCATAGCCTTCATCACCTTTGCAAGTTCTTCAGCCCGCAGTTTATTTTGCTCACTCATGATGATTCTCCTGAATCTGATTATATACGATTTGATCCGTTTTGTGGCCCTAAACAATCAAAAGTTGCAGTAGATGCAGGAGTAGGGGGCAGAAAGTGCGAGTGCGAGGCAGAAGGGAATGACGGAAAAAAGAAGTTTAAGTTTAAGTCTGAGTTTGAGTTAAGAATGGGA
>CBEUWV010000305.1:0-2722 GCA_965546895.1 uncultured bacterium | reverse complement strand
TCTTTCTGGTAAAGGGTGGATTTCTCGATGAAAATTCACTGGGCTTTCACCTGGAAGACGCAAAAGCATCTGGAAACAGATTTGGACAATACCTTTGCGACACCGAAATCGTCAGTGAAGCTGATATCAAGAAAACGGTTAAGAAGCTGGTCCAGCACATCGTAATGAGGCCTTTCTTCGAGGAAATTGAGGAACTGGACTTTGAGAAAAAGAAGATTGCGCTGGACCCGGCCCTGATGCTGGAAATATCAACGGGTAACATCCTCCTTGAATGTATCCGTGAACTTGACAATCCGAGGTTTATCGAAAATGTCTTTGAGGAAAACCGTGAATTAGTACCAACTTTTATGGATAATCCCATGTTGCTGTTCCAGAAGGTCAGTTTGACGCCGGAAGAGGGATTTATTTTTTCCAGAATTGATGGCCATCTTACGATGGGTGACATTGAAAAAATCTCCAGTATGAGCCGGGATCGTTTCGTCAAAATCCTATATGGACTGCACCTCATTGGACTGGTTGATTTTTCCGCGTCTCAGGACAGTTCATTTTACGAACAGGCAAGAGAAGATGTGATGGAAAATATTATGCAAGAGGCAGAGAGCGATGAATCGGTTTCGTCGGAATCGAAGCTCGAGCTGACTGAAAAACAGGAAGCGTTCATAAAGGAAGTTTCTGCCTTCTACGATGATCTGGATAAAATCAATTTCTATCAACTGTTGGATGTCGCCCAGGAAGAGGAAATTTATCAAATTAAACGGAACTATTACAAACTGATGAAACGGTATCATCCTGATCGGTTCACGGAGGCTCAATTTTCAGGAATATCGGGGAAACTTGATGACATTGTATCAAGACTGACAGAGGCGTTTCAGATTCTAAAGGATGATGATCTCCGGAAAGCATATGACATAAAACTGAAGAAGAAAGAAGAAGAACCACCACGTGAGGCTGAGGGTAAGACAACAAGTAAGTCTGAGATTTCATTCAGAGACGCATTGTTTTACGTGAGCCAGGGAAGATTTTCAGAGGCGATTGAAATGCTGAACCGGTGCATTCAGTTGAATCCGGATGACGCGAGATTTTACCTGGAATTGGGTAAGCTGCAAGTGGATAATCCAATGTGGACAAAACGGGCAGAGGAGAATCTCCTGAAAAGTATCGAACTGGATGCCAATTCACTTGAAGCTTATGAAGGACTGGGTCGCCTGTATGCAAAGACTGGGCGGCATGAAAGTGCGGCCAGATATTTTGCCGGTGCCCTGACACTCAACCCGGAAAGTGAAGCAGCAATTGAGGGAATGAAAGAGCTGAAAAAAATTGACAAAAAATCCGGCGGATTCATGTCAAAAATTTCCGACCTGTTTTCCTGATATGGTTTTCAGGACCAGGAAGAAACTTCTTGACTTGGATAAAAATACCATTAAAATATTTTTGTAAACAGTGTGCACTTTTGTGCAATTGTAAATTTTTACAAGAAATGGGGTGAAAGCTTAATGGCAATCGTTTATGTACGGGACGATGAGAGCTTCGAAAATGCACTGAAGCGTTTTAAAAGGAAGTGTGAAAAAGTTGGTATTCTTTCAGAGATTAAGAAACGTCAACACTTTGAAAAACCCAGTGAAGTTCGGAAGAAAAAGGCTCTCGCAGCTCGAAAGAAGATGTTGAAGAAACTGAGAATTGAAAGACGCCTTAACGGAGAATGAGTTCAGTTTCCAGGAGCTCGAGTTTAATCGTGTCCTGGAAATACTTGCCGGTTACTGTAGCTCCGAACAGGGAGTCAACAGTATAGAAAAACTGAAAGTTTTTGATTCGATAAACAAAATCGAAGGATTACAGAAAGAATACCGGGAAATTGAAACATTACTGGATAAAGGCAGAAAAATTGAACCGGCAGGTGGAAAAATTTTTCCCCTGCCGGTTTCTTATGTATCGGATTACTATTTTGAGCCGCTGGTGCTTCTCGGAATTCTGAGAAATTATGAAATTGGCATTTCCCTGAGAAAATTCGCGAAAGATAACAAATTGCTTTCCCATCATTTTTCGGAATTCATAGAGATGAAAGAATGGGCACGGGCGGTTAGAAAGGCATTTGATTCGGATGGAAGTATACGGGAAGATGCGACACCGCATCTGAAGAAGCTGCATGCCCGAAGAAGGCGTGTGGAAAAGGCCGTGGAGTCAGCCCTGAAGGAAATCATGGGTTCCCACCATGAAATCATGATGGATGAATTGGTTACCCGACGGGCGGGGCGGTTTGTCATTCCAGTGAAAAGGGATTTTATCGGACGAATCCAGGGCCTCGTGCATGATACTTCGGCAAGTGGAGCCACTGCTTTCTTTGAACCCATAAGCGTTGTACAGCGGAACAATGAGCTTCAGCAATGCCAGAATGATATTCAAATTGAACAAAACAGACTTTTGAAAGAGTTGAGTAGAACCATCCTTAAGAATCAGGAGTTTTTTGAGTTGCTGGATTCCACTATTGGTTTTTTTGATTCCATGCTTGCCCGATATCGTTTTTCCATGAAATATGAATGTACACTGCCAACAGCTTCCCCTTCTGGGCCTTTGCGACTGAAAGCGGCCCGGCATCCGGTTCTTCTGTTTAATCGGCAGGAGGTGGTTCCCAATACAATTGAAGTTGACAGAGAAGCCGGCATTCTGGTTGTCACCGGCTCAAACACAGGCGGAAAGACTGTTTTTCTAAAGATGTGTGGACTGT
>CBEUWV010000304.1:0-2729 GCA_965546895.1 uncultured bacterium | reverse complement strand
GGAGGCTTGAACTCCCGACCACTGGAGCCACAATCCAGTGCTCTACCAACTGAGCTACGCCCACCACAGGAAAAAATGGCGCACCAGGGAGGACTTGAACCCCCGACCCACTGCTTAGAAGGCAGTTGCTCTATCCACCTGAGCTACTGGTGCCCGTGCCTTCGGGTGATATGGTCGGGGAGAGAGGATTTGAACCTCCGGCCCCCTGCTCCCAAGGCAGGTGCGCTACCAGACTGCGCTACTCCCCGTTATTAGGTTATAATTAAAGTTGACACTTTAAATTAAAGTTATTAACACATTCAGATGAAGTCAATGCGCTACCAGACTGCGCCACTCCCCGAAGTCGGAGGGTATAATACCACAGCCGAACTTTTTAAGTCAACCGATTTTATTCTACACTTTCCTCTTAATTGTCTGGTAATTAACTCATTCCAAGCAATCGCCCTACCTGGAAAATCAGAACCGCAAGTCCATAGCCAAGTGTAATGCTGATTCCTACAGAAAGAGCAGCCCATTTTGTACCGATTTCACGGCGAATGACGGCGATTGTTGCCACACAGGGGATATAAATGAGGGTCATGACCATAAAACTCATGGCAGACAGCGCAGAAAATTGGCTGCCAAGGGCAGATGACAAAGTGCCCTGACCTCCGTACAACACCCCGAAGGCGCCGACGACCACCTCCTTCGCAAGGAAGCCGAAAATCAGGGCAACTGCCGCCTGCCAGGAGTCAAACCCTGCAGGATGAAAGATGGGTGCCACAGCTGAGCCGATTTTTCCGATTACACTCCCGGCGGAGGCATATTCCACACCCAAGGGAAGACTGGCCAATATCCAGATTACCAGGACAGTACCGAAGATAAATGTACCGGCTTTTTTGATGAAATAGGTAGTTCGAATCCCGGCGGAACGGGCCGCCGTTTTGATGGAAGGAACGTGATAGGCAGGTAATTCCATTACAAGTGGAGATACCGCTTTTGTAAAGAAAATTCGACGCAGTACGCGGGCCACCGCAATGGCAACGATTATGCCGAGGATATACAAGCTGAAAACAACTGTGGACTGGTTGTGGGTAAAGAATATGCCGACGAAAAGCAAGTATACCGGCAACCGTGCTGAACAGGACATATAGGGGATTGCCAGCGCCGTCAATATGCGGTCCTTTTCATTCTCAAGGGTTCGTACCGCCATCACTGCCGGGATATTACATCCGAATCCCAACAGCATGGGAATAAAAGACTTTCCGTGAAGCCCCAGTGCGTGCATAAACCGGTCCGCCACAAAAGCAGCGCGGGAAAGATAACCGGAATCTTCCATCAAAGCAATCAGAAAGAAGAGAATATAGATATTCGGGACAAATACAAGTACAGCCCCCACTCCGGAGATCACACCCTCCCGGATAAAGGAAGAAAAAATCCCCTGTCCCTGAACAAGAGAAGCCAGCACTGAAAATCCCTGGTCAATCCAGTCGACAAATGGATTTCCAACCGTGAAAACCAGAAAAAACAGCAACCACATGGCAAAAAGAAAGAGAGGGCCGCCAAGGTAACGATTGGTAACAAACCGGTCGATTCTATCCGTAAGGGCTGCCTTCTGCTCCGTACTCAGTCGCCGATTAACACATTCTTTTGCAATGGAGTACACAAATTCATAGCGCTTCTCCGCGATAAGTTCATCCAGCTCCACTTCCAAATCCTCTTCGATTTTTCCCTGGAGTTCGGTAACGATGCGACGAAATCTGTCATTTCCCGGAATCACAATTCCCCCGTCCAGAACTCCCAGCGCATGGAACCGCGATACCACCTGTTTCGGGAACTTGTCCATCAATTTCTGTACCGCTTCTTCCACCGGTTTCGGATAAACGGGAAGATACTTCGGATTTTTCAATTGTTCAATATTTTCCAGAACTTTCCATAACTCGGGAATCCCCTTCCCTCGGGATGCCACTGTCTTGACAAAGGGAACCGCAAAAATTGCGGAAAGCCGATCCACATGCAGGGTAACCCCCCGTTTTTCAGCCATGTCACTCATGTTTAACACTGGAATGACCGCGAGCCCCATTTCCATAATAAGGGTAAAGAAGTAAAAATTTCGATTGAAATTGGCTGAGTCCAGCACCACAATAACGGCGTCGGGCCGCTCTTTCGTCAGAAAGTCCATGGCGATTCGTTCGTCCTCGGATCGGGCCGAAATACCATAGGTACCCGGTATGTCCACGAAGGTAAAAACCGTGTCTCCACGAACTACTTTCCCTTCTTTTTTTTCAACAGTTACTCCGGGCCAGTTTCCTACTTTAAGGTTGGAACCCGTCAATTGGTTAAATAACGAGGTTTTACCGCTGTTGGGATTGCCTGCCACCGCAATTACAAAAGAGTGGTCAGCCATGTGGTACCTCTTGCACCATGACCTTAACAGCCATACCCACACCGAGCCCGATACGGCTTTCCCCGTCACTGATGATAAAGGGGCTCCCATTTGTCCCGGCAGTGACCCGGTAGCGGCACCCTTTCACAATCCCCATCTCCCGGAGCCGACAACTGCAGTTCCCACCACATCTGAAGTCCAGTACTTCCACGAAACTCCCCGGTTCTACAAAAGCCAACGGTACCATATCATTTCTCCTTCACAATCACGGCTTCAGCCTCATCTTTTCTCAAAGTCAGCACATATCCCTGAATCAAAACTTCAATGGGAAAGCCCAAAGGACCCCTGTTTCGTATCTCAATTT
>CBEUWV010000303.1:0-2739 GCA_965546895.1 uncultured bacterium | reverse complement strand
CCTGATTCAAAACGGAACATTTGTTACTTGTACAGATTCATTTCGAGGGGATGTGTATCTCGAAGAGGGGCTGATCCACAGTGTGGGAGCAAATATCAGGACACAATTCCCGGATGCCGAGGTGATTGATGCCACGGGGAAACTCGTAATTCCCGGTGCCATTGACGGACACACCCATATTGATATGCCGTTGGGAGAAATTCACTCCAGTGACAGCTATTTCACCGGAACCCGGGCGGCACTTTTCGGCGGAACAACCGGCATTGTCGATTATGCAAACCAAGTGAAAGGGGAATCATTGAAAAAAACCCTGATGGACTGGCAGATTCGTGCGAAAGATCAGGCAGTCTGTGATTACGGATTTCACATGACAATTTCGGACCCCAGAGAAGAGTTCCTGGATGAAATTCCCGAACTTCTTGATGCTGGAGTCAGCAGTTTCAAGTGTTTTTTCGCTTACAAGGGACGACTGATGATCAGCAATGACAGCTTTGTTCGATTGATGAAACTATCCCGCAGATACGGTTTTCTTGTTAATCTCCACGCGGAAAACGGAGATATGGTGGAAGATGCCACCAACCGCCTGCTTTCTGACGGGAAGACATCGCCGCAATTTCATGCCCTCGCGCATCCCCGGGAAGCAGAGGTGGAAGCCGTGGAACGTGCCATCCGGCTTGCTGAACAAACCGGAGGCAACCTGAATCTGGTTCATATTACATGTGAAGAATCCGTCCAGCTTATTTCGGAAGCAAAGAAAAGGGGAGTTAAGCTCTTCGCGGAAACCTGCCCCCAGTATCTTATCCTGACAGATGACAGATACGACCTACCGGGATTTGAAGCGGCAAAATGGGTACTCTCCCCTCCCCTTCGGAAAACCAGCGACCAGACTGCCCTGTGGAAGGGACTGGCCGAAGGAACGCTGGATACTGTGGGTACTGACCACTGCCCATTCTTTTATGACAGCCAAAAAACACTGGGAAAGGATAGATTTGACAGAATCCCAAACGGTGCACCGGGAATTGAGGACAGACTGGAACTCCTTTATCACTTCGGCGTAAATGAAAATCGAATTTCCCTTGAGCAATGGGTGGAGCGTTGCTGCACCGCACCGGCAAAACGCTACGGAGTCTATCCCCAAAAAGGTGATATTGTCCCCGGTGCCGATGGAGATATTGTCATTTTTAACCCGAAAAAGACCCACACATTACCCGCCGGATCCCGCCACATGAACGTGGATTACAACGCCTACGAGGGCACAGCAATTACAGGAAAGGTTGAGCAGGTCTTCCTGCGCGGCACGCATGTCATTCAAAACAACACCTGCCTCGTGGAACCGGGGAACGGCCACTACCTCCATCGCTCCGGTTCAGAGGGATGTTAGATTTTGAATGCCGGTATGAAAAGGGAAAAAACGGGAAGCCTGAAAGAATACAAGTCGTTCACCCTCATAGCTTATAGCTTTCTTCAATCGAACAGCCAACACATGTCATTTAACATCCGGTAAACTTCGTTCGCCGCAGGCGTGACTTTCTCTTAATCTTCTGGTATCTTGGATTCGAATTCGGGCCGGTTGGAGGCAGTATGAAACAGATTGTGGAATGCGTACCTAATTTTTCCGAGGGAAGAGACCAGAAAATCCTGGATCAGATTGCGGATGTGATTCGTTCCGTTGACAATGTTCAACTTCTTGACGTGGACCCTGGCGCGGATACCAACCGAACCGTGTTTACTTTTGTCGGAGAACCGGACACGGTAGTGGAAGCTGCCTTCCGTGCCATTAAGAAAGCATCAGAACTCATTGATATGTCAAAACATTCCGGCGCTCATCCCCGAATGGGTGCTACAGATGTCTGCCCGTTTATTCCAGTTTCCAATATCACCATGGAGCAGTGTGTTGAAATTGCAAAGAAGCTGGGGAAACGTGTAGGTGAAGAACTGGATATACCGATTTATCTCTATGAATATGCCGCAACGAAACCGGAAAGAAAAAACCTTGCCACGGTTCGAAAGGGAGAGTACGAAGGTCTGGCTGAGAAACTTCAGAACCCGGAATGGGCGCCGGATTTCGGCCCGGCGCGGTTCAATGAACGTTCCGGTGCTACTGCTATCGGTGTTCGAGAATTTCTGATCGCCTACAATGTTACTCTCAACACACGGGAAAAGAAGTACGCAACAGATATTGCGCTGGAGCTGCGGGAAAAAGGCCGTCCCAAACGGGTAGGCAATATTCATCCTTTTTACACGAATGGGACCCTCGTGAAACACAAAGAAAACGAGTTTTTCTGCGGAACCTGTGATTTTGTCGCGAAAACACCGGAAGAACTCTTCAGCCACTGTAAGAATGAACACGACTATGACCTCCCCGCCATCTTGGATGAACATGGGATGAGTACTACAAAACTGGTAGGAAAATCAGCCATAAAGCCGGGTTTGTTCAAAAACTGCAAGGCAATCGGCTGGTACGTGGACGAGTATCACCGGGTCCAGATTTCCATCAATTTAACCAATTACAAAATTACCCCACCCCACCTCGTGCTGGAGGCAGCAAGGGAATTGGCTTCTGAGCGCGGCATGATCGTAACCGGTAGCGAGATCGTGGGCCTGATACCCTTTGATGCACTGCTTCAATCCGGCGTCTATTACCTTGAAAAACAGGGGAAATCGGCTGGAATTCCAATGGACGATATTCTCCAGACCGCGGTGGATTCCATGGGTCTCAACGATGTTTCTCCCTTCCAC
>CBEUWV010000302.1:0-2784 GCA_965546895.1 uncultured bacterium | reverse complement strand
GCCCATGGGGTAGATTTTGTCGCGGTTTCCTTTGTACGCCATCCGGAGGATGTACAGATGGCACGGGAGGCGATGGGGGAAAGGAAGGTGCCGCTGGTCGCAAAGATTGAGAGGCCTGAGGCGTTGGACCATATTGAAAAGATTGTGGAGGCATCGGACGGGGTGATGGTGGCCAGGGGAGACCTCGGCATTGAAATCCCTCTGGAAGATGTCCCTTATCAACAGAAACGGATCATATCGCTTGCCAATGACCGGGGTCGGTTCGTGATTACGGCCACCCAGATGCTGGAATCCATGATTCAATCACCGTCGCCGACCCGGGCGGAGGTGACGGATATTTCAACATCGATTCTGGATGGTTCAGATGCCATTATGTTGTCTGGTGAAACGGCTGTGGGGCGGTATCCCGTGAAAGCGGTCGAAACGATGGCACGGGTGGCGAAGGCAGCGGAGAAGATGTTACCACCAGTCGTTATGGAAGAGCTGGCAAATGCCACAAGAGATGGCCGGGTAGATCGAGCCATTGCTATTTCTGCCACTGTAATTTCAGAGGTTTCTGACGTGGTCGGAATCGCCGCGTTTACCGAATCAGGCCACACAGCGTTGATGATTTCCAAGCAAAAGCCGATGGTTCCGATATTCGGCCTGACTTCCCATCCCGGTTGTGCCCGACGACTGGCCATGTATCGCGGAGTAATTCCGGTATTGATTCAACCGGTGAACAATACCGATCAACTGTTTCAAATGGTGGGAGAGACGCTGAAAAGAATAGGCATGGTGCAGCCCGGTGATCAGGTGGCTGTGACAATGGGATTACCCTTCGGAGAGACCGGCACAACCAACCTGCTCCACGTGATGGTGATTGAATGAAGAAGTATCTGCTGCTGATTGTATCCGCCTTTCTTATCACGCTGGCCTTTTTCCCCTGGACTGCTTCATTACCTGTTTTTTTGTTTTTCGTACCTGCAGCAGTCGTAGCACTGGAAGAGAAAAGCTGGAAACGCCGGTTGATTTCAGGTTTCATATGGGGCGCACTGATTTTTTTCTTTAATTTCTATTGGACAGTTGTTCCCATCCATTACTATGGCCGGATGAGCTATCCGGTTTCTGTTCTCCTTTTCTTTCCGCTGATGATTTACCAGATGCTGCCCTTTACCATTTGGTTTGTCTTTTTTCCGCCCCTCTTCAGGAAGAATGCGTTTTTGCCGGTGCTCCTTTTCCCATTTCTCACTGGAAGTCTCCCGCTGATTTTCCCCTATTCCATTTCCTCCACACTTTCTCTACTGCCGATACTGGCCCAGAGTGCTTCATGGTGGGGCGAATGGGGCCTGGACGCTCTGATTGTGCTGGTGAACGTTCTGTTTTTTGTTGGCTGGCAGAGGCGGAGCAGAAGATATGTTGTCTTTGCCTGTGGCGTGATACTGCTGATGTTTGTCCATGGGCTGGTGGTGTTCAACCTGCGACCCGCTGCTCAGAAGAAGGGAGTTTCTTCTGTGTCTGTCATCGTCGTGCAGCCCTGGGTCCGGGATGGGGACAGCGAATTGGTGAAGGAAAGGAAATTTTTCAGTTCAATCCGTAAAATCCGGCAAATTTCGCCAGGGAAACTGGTCATCCTACCGGAGTCAGCGCTGCCGGATGGGATTGCCGGGCGGCCCGATTTCATGGACGTGATGCGGGAAATCCGACAATCCCTGGACGCGTCTGCTCTACTGTTTAATGGAACCGTGTTCAAGAATGGCCTGCTGACCAATTCCGAGTTCCTTTTGCGCAAAGACGGAACAGTTTCACGATATGATAAGCAAAACCTCATGTGGTTTGGCGAGCAATTCCCCTTTTATTCACTGTTTCGACGCCTCCCCATCTATGCTGCGGGATTTGCCAATTTCAGTCCAGGTCCAAAGACGGGTCCGTTGAAAGACAATTCACTGGTCGTGGCGACGCCCATTTGCCTGGAATGCATCTACCCGGGCTATGTGGCGACACTGGCGACGTCCGCCAACCTCATAATCAACCCAACGGACGATGAATGGTTTGGAGCCACCCGGGCTAGCCGTCTCCATTTTGCCCAGGTGCGCCTGAAAGCGGTGGAGAATCGGCGGTACCTGATCCGTGCCACCAATACTGGCTACACGGTTGTGGTCAACGAGCGGGGACAGATAGTGGAAGACCTGCCGGAGGGAAAGCCCGGATACCTGGTGCTGAATGTTCCTCTTCTGAACGAAGCCACCCTGTTTCAGCGTGTTCATCATTGGATACCCTGGGTTGGTGCCCTGCTTTTCTGCGGCCTTTATTTCTGGCGTCGTAAACAAAAGGATGAATAATGCTTCCGGGAGGTATCATCTTCGGAGGATGGCCCATGGGCGGCTGGCACTGGAGCGATGTGGATGAAAAGACCGTAATCCAAGCAGCAGCCGCAGCGGCAGGAGCTGGAGTGGTCTGGTTCGATACTGCCCCGGTGTACGGCTTTGGCCTGGGAGAAGAGCGGCTGGGAAGGGCGTTGAAAAGCATTGGTTCCCCGGTCCGCATCATGACCAAGTTCGGCCTTCGCTGGGACATCGGCGGAACGCCATTTTTTGAAACTACCTTCGATGGACAGAAAAAAATAGTGGTACGGGACATCTCTCCCGGGAGCATCCGAATGGAGTGCGAAGCGTCACTGAAGCGCCTCGGCGTTGAATTTATTGACTTCTACCAGTTGCACTGGGATGATGGAAGGACCCCTCTTGTGGGCGTGGCAGGAACCCTGGAGCGATTGAAAGAAGCGGGAAAAATCCGGGAGTGGGG
>CBEUWV010000301.1:0-2791 GCA_965546895.1 uncultured bacterium | reverse complement strand
CCCGCCCGATACCCGAAGTCGCGCCTGTAACCAATACTGTTTTTCCCTTCAACTCTGTCATTTCCCCTCCTCAGTCTCTATTTTATCCGGTAAACTTCCCGGTTCCCATCCCGAACATATCGGGAAGCGGAGACCCGTACCAAAGGCCCGGTCTGTTATTTTCAGTATGGGCGCCGCCTGTTTCCGTTTGAATTCAGTCCGAAGCACCATTTTAATCACTTTGTTCACCAGTTCAGCATCGAAACCCGTATTCTCCACAATTTCATCCGGTGCCATTGCCTCTTCCACAAAGGATTCCAGAATTTTGTCCAGAACTTCATATGATGGCAATGTGTCACTGTCTTTCTGATTCGGTCGGAGTTCAGCAGACGGTGGTTTAATGAGAATATTTTCCGGAATAGTGGGACCGAATTCACGGTTGATCCATTGGCATAATTCGAAAACCTTTGTTTTGTACACATCACCGATTACGGCCAACGCACCACACATGTCGCCGTATATGGTGGCATATCCCACCGCCAGTTCCGATTTGTTCCCTGTATTCAAGAGAATAGAATTTTCGTTGTTGGACCACCCCATGAGCAAAAGCCCCCGGACACGGGCCTGAAGGTTTTCCTCCGAAATTCCCCGGATTTCCGAAACCACATTCCCCAGAGCTGAAATCGCTTCATTGACAATATCCTGAATGGGTATTTCGGTCAGACAAATGCCAAGATTCTTCCCCAGTTCTTCCGCATCCTTTACACTGTCTCCCGATGAATAGCGGGATGGCAGCATAATACCGGTAACATTTTCAGGGCCAACAGCATAAGCCGCCAGCACAGCCACAAGAGCTGAATCAATTCCACCGCTCAAACCCAGATGCACTCGTTTTGCACCAATTTTCCCTATATAATCCCGGATCCCACAAACCAACGCATGAAAAATAAGGCTGCTTTCACTGTTTCCTTCCCCCGGAACGAATGTACCTGCCCCATCTGATTCCACAACAATCATGTCTTCTTCAAAGGCGGCACCTCTTTTAAGGATCCGTCCGTCCCTGTCAAAGGCTGCCGACAGGCCATCAAAAATAATTCCGTCCACACCTCCGGCCTGGTTGACATATAAAAGGGGCAGATGATGTTTGACTGCAATCCGGGAAAACATCTGTTCTCTGAACGCCACCTTGCGATATGAGAAAGGAGAAGCCGCAATGTTGACAATTACATCTGCTCCCGCTTTTACCGATTCCGCTACAGGGTCCGGCCCGTACAGTCCGGGGGAATTGGAAAATTCCGTATTCCAGGCATCCTCGCAGACCGTTAATCCCAGACGCACACCATCCAAGTCCAGTACTACAGGTTTTTTCCCCGGCTCAAAATATCGGTTTTCATTAAATACATCATAATTGGGTAACAGACGTTTCTGATACACCGCCAGGGGCTCACCGTCTCTGAAAACCGATAGGCAGTTCCGAAGTGCCTTTCCGTGGCCTGGATTTCGAGCCGGATGGCCCAGAATCACGGTAATTCCATCAGATTCTGCCCTGACTGCATTCAATGTCCATTCCAGATGGTCGAGAAAACCCGCATTTTGCATCAAGTCCTCTGCCATGTAACCGGACAGTGCCAGCTCGGGGAAAATCACCAGCGAGCAAGACTGATGCCGCGCGCTCCGGATTGCGCTCCGGATCTTTTCAAAATTGCTATCCATATCCCCGATTACGGGATTTAACTGGGCCAGGGCAATTCTCATGTGAATCCTCCATCTCTATTGTACCGCACGCCGGCTTCCTGACGGAAGCCGGAATGTAGAATGCAGAATGTTAAATGCTAAATTAAAGAAAATCGGGGGTTCAGAACTCCTGCTTTTTCTGCACCTGTTCCACATTTCACGGGGCGCAACCGCCGCTTTTTTACACTCTTCTTACATCCTCCAAACCAAAGGATGACATGCGACAGCTATTATTCGCCCATAAAGCCGGTGGATCAAACAATCCTGTGCCGGTAATTGAAATTGGAGGCAAGAATGAAAGTTTTGAAAGTAATGATTATTTCCCTGGTACTCATTGTCCCGCATTTTTTATCACAGGCAGGAGATGCTGTTGACAATTTGAAGTTTTCCGGAGACCTGCGGCTCAGATACGAATATCAGGATAAGGATGACAAGATGAATCGTGGACGGGCACGCTTCCGCCTCCGTTTCAATGCAAAGACAAAGATTGACGAGAACTGGTCTCTGGGGTTTCGCCTGGCATCCGGCTCCGACAACGACCCTACCAGCACCAATCAGTCTATGGACGATAATTTTACGGAAAAAAGCGTCTGGATTGACCGTGCATATGCCGTTTACAAACAGGGGGACTTCACCTTCACCGGCGGAAAAATGGCAAATCCATTTGTCACAACTGACATTATCTGGGACGGCGACATTAATCCAGAGGGAGTTGCTGAACACTGGTCCTTCGGCAAAGCCGGCTATGTTACTTTTGCACAGATGGTATTAAATGAGAACAGCTCTTCTTCGGACGCATACCTGGTCGCAGTTCAGGGTGGATTGAAGTTTGAAATGGTTTCATTGAACCTCGCATACTATTCCTTCAACAACTACGTGGAAAATGCACCGGCAGCGCGGGGTAATCTTTTTGAAAACGGAACAGAGTACACACTGATTGATTTCCTTGTGAAAGTGCATGCAACTGACAAGCTCAGCTTTTGGGGCCAGTACGTAGTCAACAGTGACGCCAATACCACCACCACAACCGGAGACAAAGAGGACACAGCAATGGGAATCGGTTTTTCCTATAAGTATG
>CBEUWV010000300.1:0-2794 GCA_965546895.1 uncultured bacterium | reverse complement strand
TCAGAACTGCAAGATAGGCGGCCAGTATCCAGAACATGGATTCAATCCTCCGTAGGGGAGTAGGGGTAGGAGTAGGAGTAAGAAACGGAAAAATCAGGGATCTGCTTATTGTCTTTCTTTCTCAATACATCACACATCTCTTTCCTATCTGACCTTTGTGCCTTGGTGCCTTTGTGTTGAGTCTCGCTTTGCTCGACCGTGATTTGCATCACGAAAGGTGCACTTTTCCCTTTTGCTCCGCAATCTGTTGTGTTAGAATTCTTCTATGAACTGGTTTGATGTTACCGCAATTGCGGTTCTGGCTATTTCGGCTGGATTTGCGTTTTTCAAAGGGTTTGTTCGGGAAATCGCGTCACTGGCAGGATTGATTATCGGCTCCATTCTTGCCTTCCGATTTTACAAAAACGGAGCGGATCTGCTGACGCCCTGGATACACGCTTCAAACATTCGTAATTTTACAGCTTTTTTTGTAATTTTCCTGTTCATTGTTCTAATTTCTGCTGTTATCTCCTTCCTGATCAAACGACTTTTTGATTCGGCCGGTCTTTCATTTTATGACAGATTTCTGGGCCTGCTGTTCGGGCTGCTCAGGGGAATTGTTATTGTGTATGTATTTGTGATCGTCCTGCAGGGCTTCGGGATGGCCGGTAGAACTTTGAATGAATCAAAGAGCTATCAGGTTGTGGCTCATACAATGGGAACCATTTTAACCTTTGTTCCGTCCACGAAAGAAAAATCCACAAAGAAATCACAGGAAGCGAAAGAATCATGAAGGAAAATCTTTATCAGTTTATAGACCAGATGATTCAGAGCCATTTCACAGTGTCTGAAACGCTGGAACTCGTGGAAAAAGTTTACATTGAGAAAATCCTCATTCGTCACAACCAGAATGTCTCTGCCGCTGCAAAATCATTGCACATACACCGAAATACCTTGATGCGAAAAATTAAATCTCTCGGAATACGGGAGTAGCCGCCATGCAGATTGCATTTATCCCCGGATCGCTCATTGGGAAATGGCAACTGCCGGAGCTCTCGGAATCAGTGCCTGCTGAAAATCTTGAAGATGATGTCGTAAAATTTGCTGATATGGTAGTTGTCCGGAACGATTGCGTCTCTGAGGCATCCTGTAAAAAATGGCCGGTGCAAAGAATGATAGTAGACGCGGCCGAAGCCACGCCGATGCCGGAACAGGTTAGAAACTGGCTTTTGAGCGGCGCCCGGACCGTCGTATTGGACCCTTCAGAACGTACAGCTTCATTTATAGGGCTCAAAGATTCCGCCACCTTAAATACGGATCTTCACGGTATTGTCGGAAATTCCCCTCAAATTAAGAAACTGAAAGAAATGATAAGAAAGGTCTCCCACACATCTGCCACTGTTCTCATCCGGGGAGAAAGTGGAACTGGAAAAGAACTGGTCGCGCAGGCAGTCCACAACCTGAGCCCGCGAAAAAAACGTCCCTTTATACCCGTCAACTGCGCCGCCATTCCCGAAACCTTGCTGGAAGATGAACTTTTTGGCCATGTAAAAGGGGCCTTCACAGATGCAAGAACAGATAGGAAAGGAAAATTCGAAGAAGCCAATGGTGGAACCCTGTTCCTTGATGAGATCGGTGACATGCCACCGATGCTTCAGGTCAAACTGCTTCGTGTCTTGCAGGAAAAAGAAATCCAACCGCTGGGAAGCAATCTTCCGGGAAAGGTGGACGTTCGAATTATTGCTGCCACAGCAGCCAGTCTTGAAGACATGATCAAAAACAAACAATTCCGTGAAGACCTTTATTTTCGATTGAATGTCATTCCCATCTTCATTCCGCCTCTCAGAAAAAGGGTGGGAGATATTCCTGAATTGATTTCGTATTTTTCCCATATCCTGAGCGCAAAACATGGTATTCCTGAGCTCAGGTTCACCGATGCGGCAATGGAAGCCCTTACCCATCATCCATGGCGGGGAAATGTCCGGGAGCTTGAACATTTCATGGAACGAACGCTGGTTCTTTTTAATGGAAAAGGGCCCGTGGACGTGGACGCTCTGCCATCTTCACCGGAAATGGGGAATTTGCCATGACATCAACTGACAGAAACAGGGGGCTGTTCATTACATTGGAAGGCGGCGAAGGTTCCGGCAAGTCAACTCAGGGAAAAATGCTGGCCAGTTACCTGCGGGAAAAAGGGCATCATGTTGTGTGGACGAAGGAGCCGGGTGGGACCGAAATCGGACAGGCCTTGCGACAGGTGGTGATGTCTACGCATCATGGAGACATGGTCCCCGAAACCGAACTGCTGATTTACCTTGCCGACCGGGCTCAACACGTAAAAGCCAGAATTTTGCCGGCGATACGGGAAGGGGAGATTGTCATTTCAGACCGATACCATGACTCCTCAGTTGCCTACCAGCACTTCGCCCGGGGGGTTCCCATGGCAACGCTGGATTTTCTCTTCCGGAACCTTGCCGGAGACCTTGTTCCGGACATTACGTTTGTACTGGACATTTCCCCGGAAACCGCAATGAAACGGATTGAGAAACGCACCATTACCCATCCGGACTCCCTCTCAAAGTTCGAAGAAGAGGAACTTTCCTTTCACAGGAAGGTGAGGCAGGGTTTTCTGGAAATCGCTGAAAAAGAGCCAAACCGGGTCAAGGTAATCGCCGCCGATCAGCCCCGTGAGGATATCTTCGATCAGATCTTGCCCTTCCTGATTCCCCTTCTTCCGGCAACACATCCCGGAGGAGCAACATCATGAACCTGTTTGATCAGATCGCCGGTCACGAACGCATCAAGGGATTTTTTT
>CBEUWV010000299.1:0-2823 GCA_965546895.1 uncultured bacterium | reverse complement strand
CCATCGAGAATTACCGGCAAGGTGTCTGTGTATTCTCCCTCAAAGTTGGTGGCAGATTCATTCCATAGAATCGGTTTCATGTTCAGATTGAAAACGACAACAGGGTTCCCATAATGATTCAGACGGGTGTAAACCAGTGTTTTCTCCGTCTCACTTCCCTGTCCCGACAGTATCTTTATCAAAAGCTCATTTGAACCGGACAAAACCTCTTTCGGACCGGTACAGATGACACGCTTCTCGGCAGGTGGCGGATAGAAATGAATCATTGCCCCCAGCGCGACGATTACCAGCAGAAGTCCGGCCATGTTACGCAAAACTCTGTTCTTATTCATAGTCATCCTAACTTTATTCCTGGTGTGATTATACCGGATACAGTGAGGGTTTCAAATAAGAGTCAGTTATCTTTTTGCCCGCATGAGCTTCTGAACGCCTGTAAGACCCGTTCACAGACATCTTCCGGCACATGTTTCTCATCCAGGTCGTGAGCAATTTCCAGGCTTCGACGAAATGTTTCAGCAAATTCCCGGCACGCTGAGCAGTCTTTCAAGTGCTCCCGGATTCGACAGCACTGCTCCTCAGCCAATTCACCGTCCACGTAATCAGACAGTATATTCAGAATCTCCTTACAGTTCACCGGGAACTCCCTTAAAATAATCTGTGACCATTTCCCGGAGCATCAGTCTCGCGCGATGTACCCGGATCTTGGCATTGGAGAGAGAAGCATCCAGAACGTCCGCGATTTCCTGATAGGGGAGCCGCTCCACTTCTCTGAGCAGAAAGGGAATTCGGTAATCTGCGGGAAGCTTCAAGATGGCATTTTCAATTACCTTCGCCGCTTCTTTCTGCACCAGATTGTCATGGGGGTGAAAGCGATTATCACTCCCCTCATCATGGGATGTACCCAGCAACTGATCCAGACTCCCTTCCATACTGCTTTCCTTCCGTCGTTTCTGCAGACAGGCGTTGGAAGCCACACGATACAGCCATGTACTCAATTTTGCCTTCCCCTTGAAATTACCGATGTACTTGAATGTGTTGATCAGGGTTTCCTGTAAAATATCACTGGCATCTTCCGGGTTTCCACAGAAACGAATTCCAAAGTTATAAATGGTGTTCCGATATTGATCAAAAAATTGGGTAAAGGCCTCTTCATCGCCATTTTTCATTCGCTCTATCAGCTGCTGTTCCGTCATTCTAATTCCGCATACTGGTAATGGGAGCCGGGATTCGTCCGCCCCGCTGAATAAAACGCTCGCAGGAGTATTTGTTGATGTCCTGAACAATTGCCATTCCCAGCAGTCCTCCAAAGTTCACCACATCTCCCACTTTGCTTCCCGGTGGAACAATTACCCGGACAGCGGTTGTCTTCCCATTGACCACGCCAATGGAAATTTCATCGGCAATAAGTCCTGAAATCGCCGACGCTGGCGTATTCCCCGGAACCGCCACCATATCCAGACCCACGGAGCAGACTGCGGTCATAGCCTCCAACTTTTCCAGGGTGAGTGCCCCCATTTTGACTGCTTCAATCATGGCCGAATCCTCTGAAACCGGAATAAAAGCACCAGACATTCCCCCAACGTAGGAAGATGCCATAACACCGCCCTTTTTCACTGCATCGGTCAGTAGGGAAAGCGCCGCGGTTGTTCCCGGTGCCCCCGGCTGTCCCAGACCCATGTTCATCAGGATTTCACCGATGGAATCCCCCGGCTCCGGCGTTGGCGCAAGTGACAGGTCCAGAATCCCGAATTGAACGCCAAGACGCCGGGCCGTTTCTCTGCCGATCAATTCTCCGGCCCTGGTGATCTTAAAAACCGTCTTTTTGATAATTTCTGAAAGGGAACCCAGGTCCACAGGGCCGGCATCCTTGACTGCATGGTTTACAACACCCGGACCGCTGACCCCGACATTGATGACGCACTCCGGTTCCGATGCTCCATGAAACGCGCCCGCCATGAAGGGGTTGTCTTCCACCGCGTTGGCAAATACAACAAATTTGGCATTTGCCAGCGATCCCCGGTCTTTCGTGATCTCCGCCATCTCCTTGATGATTACTCCCATCTCGCGAACCGCATACATATTGATACCGGCACGGGTGGACGCAACGTTAACAGAGGAACAGATATGATCCGTCTCTGCCAATGCCTGCGGGATGGAACGGATAAATTCTTCCTCCACCCGATTCGCTCCCTTCTGCACCAGGGCTGAATATCCACCAAGAAAATCCGCGCCAATCTCTTCGCAGGCCTTGTCCAGCGTTTTTGCGATTTCCACAAAACCATCCCGGTTTATCGAAATGCCGCCGGTCAATGACACCGGTGTAACGGAAATCCGCTTGTTGGCGGCCTTTATGCCAAATTCTTCTTCAATGCCGTTGACCACTTTCACCAGATTTCCCGCGTATTTCATGACTTTGTCATAAATCCGGGTCTTTGTCTCTTCCACAGTAGAAGAGATACAATCAAACAGGGAAATCCCCATGGTGGTGGTGCGGATATCCAGATGCTCCCTCTGAATCATTTTAATGGTTTCGAGAATCTCTCTCGTACTGAAGCTACCTAACATGTAACGATGGTCTCCCTGAGCACTTCCGGCGATTACACCTTGTGCATAAATTGGAACAGTTCTTCGTGCTGAGAAAAGATACCGACACCCAGTTCTTCGCCTTTTTTTGTCAGTATTTCCTTTAACTCCGAAAAGCTGCAATTTGACTCCACCAGATTGACAATCACAATCATAGCGAAATTTTTGCCCAGTAATGTCTGGGTAATGTCGGTAATGTCCACGTTTTTTTCCGCCAGAACACTTGTAATTCCCGCCACA
>CBEUWV010000298.1:0-2826 GCA_965546895.1 uncultured bacterium | reverse complement strand
TCTTTGTCACTCATCACCCATAACTCATCACTCTGCGGAGTGGGCGTAAGGATAAGACAAGAAACGAGAGTGGCTAATTACCTGTTTTTACTTAACCTTAACCTTAACTTTAACCCCAACCTTGCCTTTTACTCAAACTTTTCCCCCTTCAGCGGTTCAGCGTTGAATGGCGGGAGAGGAGCCAGAGGAAGAAGGGGGCGCCGATCAGCGCGGTGACGACCCCGGTGGGAACAGTGACTGGAAAAAGCACGGTGCGACCGATGGTGTCACAGACCGCCAGCATCAGACCCCCCGCAACCATGGTCATGGGAACCAGTCGTCGATGCTCAGCTGTCCCCATCTTCAATCGTACCATGTGGGGAACAACGATGCCCACGAACCCGATGGGGCCTGTAAAGGCGATGATAATCGCCACTGCAGCACTGACCAGGGTGATTACCACGAGCTTGAACCGGCGCACATCCAATCCCCGGCTGGCAGCCATATCATCCCCCAAGGTAGATAGGTTCAGGCCCGGCGCCAGCCAGAAGAGCACAACCAATAGACCGGCAAATGCCGTTCCGGTTAAAACAACTGACAGGGTTCCGGCATTCCCGATGCCACCCAGAAGCCAACGGGTAATCTGGAACACTTCATACTGGGCCGCCACATACTGGGAGAACATGATGATGCTGGCAAAAAGAAAATTGACTGCCACACCGGCCAGGAGAATCGTTTCCGACGACACCATTCGCCTTCGAAATGCGAATGACATCACCAGCATGGCGGAACAGAGGGCCCCGGCGAAGGCAAAGACCGGTACGGTCGCACCGCTGCCGCCTGGATGGATGAACACGATAAAGATGACAGCACCAAAGGCAGCACCGGAAGAAATTCCCAGGGTGTAGGGAGTGGCCAGCGGATTTCGAAACAGGGCCTGAAAGGACAGACCACCTCCAGCGAGAACACCACCGGCAAACAGAGCCGTCAAAATGATGGGAAGACGAATTTCCCAGAGGATGTGCCGGCTTACTGTATCAGACAGTCGTCCCACAAGGGGAACCGGGAAAAAGAGAGGGAGAAGTAATGTCAAGCCGACCAACACGGCTATTCCGGCAAAATAACGAAGTCTCACCCACCCCCCCCTTCCCCGTTACCATAAATCAGGGACCGGGATGCCGGATCACTTAGAAATGACGGGGCAAATTCGCCCTTTTTCTCTCCACCCTTCAATCCGATAATCCGATCGCAGAGTCGGGCCATTTCTTCAGCGTTGTGGGAAACCATGAGAAAAAGATGCCTTCCCTCACTTTTCAGAGAAGCCAGCGTTTCCACAAACTCTCCTGCCCGTAACGGGTCCAGGTGAGAAGTAGGCTCATCCAGTAGAACAATGGGGGTTTCCTGGGCAAGGGCCGCCGTCACCAGGACCCGTTGCAATTCTCCTCCGCTGAGAGATGCCACCTGGCGATGCTTCAGATGGAAGACCCCCATTTGCTGGAGAACACTGTCAAAATCCAGTACTCTGACTTGCCTCGATACCATTCCCTGGTAGGGGAACCGGGAAAGACGCAGAAATTCAATAACGGTAAACGGAATGACCGTTTCCACAATCTGAGGGACATAGGAAACAAGGCGGGCTACCTCCCTGCTGGAAAGAGTCGCGCTGTCTTGTCCATCCAGCTCAATTCCGCCTGAAACATCACGAAGAATCCCCGCCACGCATTTCAGCAGTGTGGTTTTTCCCGACCCGTTCGGCCCGACGACACCGATGAATTCCCCTGACTTCGCAGTGAAGTCAATGGATTTCAATATGTTCTGGTAGCAAAGCTGTCGAATGGTCAGCATAGGCCTTCAATATCCTCTTTAAAATCGGAACCAGTTGAAACACAATGGGCCCGGGATGCATCATCTTCGGATCAACCACATTAAAAATCGCCTTGTTTCGGCACGCTTTCAGGAAAGAAAATGGCTTTTCCCCGCAGTTTGTGATTTGTTCTTTTTTTTCACTTAACAGAATAATAATATCGGGATTGGTATCCAGCAGACCTTCCAGTGACAACGAGGGGTAGGCAACTTGTGAATCCACAGCATTCCTTGCGCCGAGGCGGGGCAACAGATTGCCGTAAAAAGAATTGGCAGAAACAAAAATCCGGGACGCATTCATACCACCTTCACTTGTGATCACCAGCATGGACGGCACTTTTTCTACCGGGGTTTCGGCGGGCTGCAGCAGAGATTCCAGTTGTGCCACACGTTTTGTCGCCAATTCTGCTTTCCCCAGCAGTTGCCCCACTCGCAGATAACTGGTTATCACCTCGTCCAGTGTATTGATTTTCAGGTATTCAACCGGTATTCCGGCATCCGAAACAGGTTTCAGTCGGGTTTCAGCCCCGTGGTAGGCCAACACAAGGTCCGGCTTCAAGCGCAACACAGCTTCCACATTCAAATCATACATGCCACCAAGTCGTTCAGCGGAAACTCCCTCCGGCACAACGCCGTATCGGGTGATGCCGGTGAGACTATTTGCTGAACCCAAATCTACAACCATATCTGTCACAGACGGCAGGAGAGAAACAATCCCTCCGGCCATCCCCTGCAGGCAAATCAATAAACTTAAACATGCAATCCACCAAACTCGATTCAACATCTCCTCCCCTTAGCGATGAAAACGAAACACAAAACCGCCATACCAGGTATCTCCCAGTGTACCGTATCCCCTGACAAGCTGATAATTCTCATTTGTTACATTCCGGCCCTTCAGGTAGGCGGTCAGATTCTCCATGATACGGTAATCCGCCTTCAGGTTGAACAGCGTATAGCTGGAAAGCATCACCCGGGCAGCTGGCC
>CBEUWV010000297.1:0-2830 GCA_965546895.1 uncultured bacterium | reverse complement strand
TCGTGGTGCCTCTGTACCGATAAAACTGAATTCTTGCATCCGTTCCCCCTGTGTCGTCTTTCTCGTGTGGGCGAGCAGCCTCGCCATCGGCCCGTCAATCGCCTTTTTTCATTGACTCTGTTTCCACAAGTTCCGAGGCCTTTTCAATGGATTCGATAATCTGAACATATCCTGTGCAGCGGCACAGATTTCCGGAAATTCCCCTCTTAATGTCCTCCTCTCCTGGATGGGGATGTTCATCCAGAAGGGCCTTGGTGGACATGATCATTCCCGGTGTACAGAATCCGCACTGAAGCCCGTCCTGTTCCAGAAATGCCTCTTGGATCGGGTGCAGCTTTTCACCGTCCATCAGTCCCTCCAGGGTAGTCACATCTTTACCCGCGGCATCCAGTGCCAGCAAATGACAGGAATATACGGCTTTCCCATCCAGCAAAACCGTGCAGGTGCCGCATTCGCCGCGGTTGCAGGCCATCTTTGTTGCTGTAAGCCCAAGATGGTCGCGAATAACTTCCAAAAGGGTGGTTTCAGGATGAATGTGGACATTGACGGTTCTCCCATTGACCTTAAGTTTCAGTGGGATGGGACCGGAATCGGATTCAATTACAGTTGATGGGGATGCTGCTTTTCCGGGCGTTCCGGTGAGGATAGCACTCCCGATTGTTCCCACCCCGACATTTTTCAGAAAATTTCGCCGGGATGGGTTCTGTGGTTCCGATTTTTTCTTCATAAAATCACCTCCAAAGAAGGGCATTCAGGTTTTCAGTAAACCGCAACCGGGACAATACCGGCATGGAATCAGATGGACTCAATCCAGTCCGGGCAACAGGAGACCATTGAACAGTAGTTTGTAGGTACCGGGAGTGGATGCGCGGAACTGGGGGTTGAAGCCGTAGAGTACCAGCTGTCCTTTTCCCTTTTTTAACCAGATCATGGCCGGATGCCATGCCAGTGCGCTTTCTCCTTCGATATATCCGCTGAGGAGAAGGTGGTTTCTGGGATAGAATCCAATGACTCTGCGGTCCATATCCATTGTTGGAATTGTTGTACGGAATACCGGTGTTCCCCTTGAAAATACGGCAGCTTCAGATGGCATTCCCCATGTTAACGGGTGAGCCCCGATCAACTCCATTTTCAGGAGAGAACCGGGCACGTAAAGTCCGGCGCTTCGAGCCGATTTAGAGATGTCCCGAACCGGAAGAGCAAAGGATTCGGTTTTCGGTTTAACTTTTTCTTTTTTCCTTTTCTTTTTCTGTTTTGTCACTTTCTCTGGAAGCTTCAGGCTTCCCATAAAAAGACCGGTTGAATTTCGCCAGGAAAGAACAATGCCACCATCATTAATGAAGCGGACCAATTTCATTTTCCCTTTTTCACCCATCCCTTTTCGATATTCTTGCGGAAGGCTTACCGGCATGTAGCCGGAAGGTCCTTTGTAGGAACCGGAAAAGAGAACATCCTTATTTGAGTCCGGAAATACGAGTACATCAAAAGTTTTGAGATCGGATTTTTCAAGATCTGCCGGATGAAGTAGAGTAAAGGGGATGTGGTACTGGTCAAAGATGAAACGGGTCCATCCGGCGTCCATGTCGTGACGCCAGGTCTGAATCAGCCCGATCCGCCGTTTCCGCATTTTGATAGAGGGTGCGCCCGGTTTTATTTTCAGGATTTCCGGAACGACTTTGAGGGATTGGGTGATTTTAATTAGCTCCCGCCCATGTTTGGCGTCATTCAGCAGTAGAAAACTGCCCGCGGGAAGGTGTGGGTTCTGAGAGGAGGCCTCTGTTAACCTCAGAACGGAAATACCGGCGTTGAGAGCCGCAAACACCGTTTCATAACTTTCATTGTAGTTAGCAGAAAGTCCCAGTGCAAAAAAGTCGTCGGGAAAAACAAGCAGTTTGTTTTTCACCAGTGCGCCTTTCAACTCCGCTATGCCGTCGCTGAACAGGTCTGGACTGCTGGTCACCGTGTATGACGTCAGTCCCCTTTCAAGGGGCAGGGACCATGTTGTAATGTCATATGGCTTGATAATTTTACCGCCCGGGGTGTAGTGTCGTACCGGGTACACCTGCTTTTCCATTACCTCCTTAATGAAGGAGCGGTAGGGCTGGGAAAGGGGCACTACCACGTCGCCTTTTCGAAATTGGCGCGTGCCATCCAGTTTATCTTCGGTCAACAGGTAGGTTCGAACGCCATGCAAGTGGAGCAGATCAACCAAATCGGCAAGGGCTCCCGGGTCGTGTTGAATTGCCGGAAGAACATAGGCATATGGAGGTTCTGTCATGCCCTTTTTCACTTCACTGCGACACATGTCATTGCGAAACTTGAGGATGGCTGAGCGATTGGCGGCAGCAGTGTTCAGAATGGATCGCATGGAGGATAGCTCGTAATCCACAATATCGCGAAGGTGCCACCATCCACCGGGCCAGGGCTCGGGCATATTTACGCTTTTCTTGTATTCAGACAGGCCTTTTCCCCAAACTCTGAGTTCGGTTGGTTCCACAAATACGGGTGTAGCGACCCGGCAACTGGCATTTTCCGTGAGAAAGCTGATTACATTTTTCCATAAGGCTGTTTCGGTGGAGCCGGGCCAGTAGTTGTCAAATGCCCAGTGACTGGCTACTCCCTTGAGGCCATCTGCGGTCATGTCTCTGGACAAATCTGCTCCGAAAACTTTCATCCAGTTCCAGAGACCCGCGTCAATGTTTTCAGCGATGGGGTCATGATTTTCGGGAACAAAAAACCGGGGGCCTGATGAGCCCATCTGATGCTTTTCAACCATTACCTGGGGATACCACTCAGTGGAATATATTCGAGCAGTTACCTTGGTATCCTT
>CBEUWV010000296.1:0-2832 GCA_965546895.1 uncultured bacterium | reverse complement strand
CAACAACGGAGCTGCCGCTGCCAACGTGGTCTTCACAGACACCGTACCGTCAGAAACCACGTATGTATCCAGTTCGCTGACATCGTCTATTGGAACGGCGGACGACAGTAGTGCGCCGGATCTGACAGTCTCAATTCCCGCAATGGCTGACGGCGGCACTGCCACCATTACCTTCCGTGTGGTTGTAAACAGCGGGGTCACTTCCGGTACTGTCATATCCAACCAGGGCTCAGTGGACTCCAACCAGACCGTACCGGAACCCACCGATGTGGACGGCAACGACAGCAACGGAGACCAGCCAACAGATATTACAACGGGGGGTGAGCCCCCAGTGGCCAATCCGCTCTATGTACAGAAGACTGTGGCTCTGCTTACTGATGCGGATGTGAGCGGAGATGTGACTGCTGGAGACACGATGCGGTACACCATCCTGATCAGCAACATGGGAGACGGCGACCTGACTACAGTGGGATTCATCGACAACATTCCGGCCGGTCTGACCTATGTCCCAGCATCCGCAGCCATATCCGGCGGCAACACAGTGAATGTGGCACCACCGGTCATTACGGCGGACATCGCACTCCTTGCAGGAAGGAGCATGGTGACCGTGACTTTTGACGTGACAATTGACCCATGGACAGCCCCGCCAACAACACAAGCGTATGTCAACCAGGGCACGGCGGATTCGGACCAGACCAGCTCCGTGCTTTCCGACAGTAACGGCGATCCATCTGATGGAAGCCAGCCCACACAGTTCCTGGCGGTTTCCTCGGGCGGTTCCGGCTCACCGGTTCTGGACGTGGAAAAACGGGCTGAGCTGATTGTGGACAACGATAGTGATGGCCTTGTGGATCCCGGTGATACCATTGGATACACCATTACAATCAACAACTACGGAGCAGCGGATGCACGGAACGTTCAATTGAGCGACACAACACCAGCCGATACGACGGCCGTACTCGGGTCCGCTTCAACCAGCCAGGGAATTGTAGTGGGAGAAGACCCACTGGCTGTAAACATCGGAGACATTTCGCCGGGCGCGTTCGTTACCATTACATTTCAGGTAGTAATCAATGGCGGAACACCGGACGGTACCATCATTCCAAACCAGGCCACAGTCAGTGGAGACAATTTTACCGACACCGACAGTGATGATAATGGAAATGATGGAGACGGCATCAATCCAACGCTCGTTCCGGTGGATACCGGCGGCGGCACAGTGGGCTCGCCGACCAATCTGATCAAGGCGGTAACCGACACCTCATTAGCCGATACACCGGGAGCGTCCGTGGTTATCGGAGAAACCATTACCTTCCAGGTGTCCGTGAACATGCCGGAAGGACAGGTCAGACAGGTCACCCTGCACGACACATTGCCCGCGGGTATGTCCTACGTAAACGCCAGCGCGCGTCTCAGCCGGACTTTCACGACGGGGCTGACTGCATCATCAAATCCGGGCTCCATCAATTCGGCAGCTTCGGACACTTTTGTGAGCCTTTCAGACGGTACAGACATCGTCTCGGCAGGCCAGAATCTCTCTGTATTCCTGGGAGATGTAATTAACTCGGACAGCGATCCGGATACGGAAGTGTACACACTGGAATTCCAGGCGCTTGTGGACAACACAATCACAAATCAGGATGGTGTGAATCTAGTTAATCAGGCTGGGTTGCGATATTATAACGGCTTCAGTTACCTGGAGCTTCCTCCCGCGGCGGCAGGGGTGACAGTAGTGGAACCAAACCTGGAACTGGCAAAAACCATCACGGCGGAACCCCTCTGCGTGGAGGCCGGTACCACCGTGTCCTTCCAGTTGACGGCAACGAACTCAGGTACAACAGCTACCGCCTACAGGGTGGATCTGCGGGACGTATTGCCCTCAGAATTCCTCGGTGCACCGGACGGAAGTGGCGTATCGCCCTACTTTCTGAACATTACCTTAGACAATCCGTCCGGGGCTGTGATCAACGGTACCGGGACACCCCTGGCTCTAACCGACGCCACCTTCGCAACGACCCACACCACAGACGACACCCTTACCTGGCCGCTGTTTGACCTGGCTCCCGGGGCATCTATTACGCTGACATACGACGTCATTATCAGTAATACGGCTGTAAATGGTACCGAGACCGGCAATACCGCGGTGGCTGAATACACGACTCTGCCGGATGGCACCGGACGCACCGCGGCGGACGGTGGAGACGATGATGTGAACACTACCCTGAACAACCAGCTGGACAGCGCATTCACCTCATTGATTATTGCCAGGGAATACCTGGTAAACGTAAGTATAAGTGGAAACGGCAGCACCAACGTCACCGGCACCAATGAGGTCTGCAACGGCCATGGCATTACCATAAGCCCCATCCCGGATCCGGGCTGGCACACCGGTGCCATATATGACAACGGTGTAGATACCTTCTGCAACATCTGCCATTGCTGGTGCCAATGCGATGGTATCAACGGCCATATCCTGGAAAATGTACAGGAAAACCACGATATTCAAGTGGTATTTGTAAAGGATGAAGACCCTGTCTTTACCGCCTTTCATGCCAGCTCAACAGCGGTGGTATCAGGCACATGGGTGACATTCACCGTGGAAGCCAATGACCCGGACGGTGGCAGAATCGTCTGGTACGACTGGGACTTTGACGGGGACGGCGAAAGCGATCTGAGAACCTACGATGGCACTGCCCGGCATGTTTTTGCCACGCCGGGAATCTTTCCGGTTACCGTCACGGCACTGGATGACGACTGCGACACCACAACATCCACAGTAAAAACCATCACCGTGACAGCACCGGCACCGGTTGTACTGCCTTCCACCGGAAA
>CBEUWV010000295.1:0-2847 GCA_965546895.1 uncultured bacterium | reverse complement strand
CTGCAACCTCAACACGGGTGCCCTCCACAGCCTGGTCAATGCAGGGCTTAAGCCGGCCTCTCTCCAGTTCAGGTACAGTCTGTTGAACCGGAAGCCTGAAAACAGCCTGATTCCCTATTGCCGGAAACACAAAATCCACTTTCTCTCATACTCTCCTTTGGGGCGGGGGTTGTTGACTGGAAACGCCTCCACCGAGCGCGCATTCGAACCGGAAGATGACAGAAAATACTGGAAACCCGAAAGAATAGCAGATATTAATCGTAAACTTGCAGGTGCCAGAACCCCTGAACAGGCAAGAGAGAATGCAAAAGCTGTGTCTGTCCAACTGACATTGGATGAAATCTCCTTAATTTCAGCATTAAGAGGGTAATGATAATTAATCTATAGTTGAACGGATGTAGCCAGACCTATTGTGTTCATTTCAGTACAGGTTCCTGGCACCTGCCGCTATGGAGCGTAGCGGAATAGCGGTCAGGTGGAGCGCAGTGTCAGGCACGTTGTTGTATTGGGTCTTTGCATCAGCCAACATTTGGATGATCATCTATTCAGATACTCTTTTGCGTCTTCTGCTGTTCCTTCATACTCTATCAGTCCTTTACTCATCACAACTATTCTTGATGCCATATCAAATGCCTCATCCCT
The DNA here is from genome assembly GCA_965546895.1 of uncultured bacterium. Classification (GTDB taxonomy): domain Bacteria; phylum Acidobacteriota; class Holophagae; order Thermotomaculales; family Thermotomaculaceae; genus UM-FILTER-49-7. The sequence goes on along the minus strand of CBEUWV010000295.1, from coordinate 2,205 downwards.
ATCATGGGTCACGTAAACCAGGGTAAAACCGAGTTTTTCCTGAAGCCCGAGGATCTCTTTCCGCAGCCGTACATTCAACTCCAGGTCAAGGCTTGAGAGCGGTTCATCCATCAAAAGCACCTTGGGTTCAAGCACCAGTGCCCTTGCGAGGGCCACGCGCTGCTGCTGTCCCCCTGACAGTTCAGCGGGTTTCCTGTCCGCGTATTCAGCCATGCCCACAAGGTCCAGTGCTTCCCGGATACGGTGTTTCCTTTCGATCTTCGGAAGCCCTTTGGCCTTCAGACCGAAATCGATATTCCCCTTCACACTGAGATGGGGCCAGAGGGCAAGATCCTGAAACACCATGCCAAGGTTACGCTGCTCCGGTGGCTTGATAATGCGCCCGTTTCGGGAGACCAGTTCTCCGGCTATGGAAATGCTGCCCGTGTCTGGTGCTATGAAGCCCGCAACCAGCCGGAGGATCGTGGTCTTGCCACAGCCGGATGGGCCAAGGATAACAATGCGTTCTCCTTCTGCAATTTCCAGCGATACGTTGTCCAATGTATTTGCCCCGTTATAGGACTTGGAAACACAATCTATATCGAGGATCTTCATCTAATCACCCTTCTCGTCATGACGCCGGGTATCATCCACAAGACTCCTGCCGGCAGCAACGTGGCGGTTATCATGACCATGCAAAGGGCTGCTATAAGCTCCGGAGATCCATTGGCCATGAGCGTGAAGATGCGCACCGGCAGGGTTTCATGTCCCGCCGGATAAACCAGCATGGTGATCCCGGTATCCCGCAATGAAAAAATGTAGCCCACCAGCCAGCCGGCCAACAGGCCGCGCCGGGCGAGTGGTGCGACAATAAACACCACCCTGCGGAACCATCCAGCCCCTGCAACCTGCGCGGCCTCTTCCATGGATGGGGGGATTTGTGCAAGCTGGGTAACAGATATTCGACTTGACAGCGCCGTGTACTTGGCCAGATAGCCCAGGATGATGATCATGGGTGTGCTGTAAATAACGTTCGTCCATGGCGTATTCCACAGGCTTATGAGACCGATGCCGATTACGGTACTTGGAAGGGCAAAAAGGAAAATCGTCAACGAATCCACGGACCGCCAAAACTTCAAGGCCCTGGTTTGTATCAGGTAGCCCGTGAAGAAACCCAGAAGGGTGAGGAGCGTCGCCCCGACACCAGCATACACGAGACTTCTCAACAGACTGTCTCCAGCCCTGTTCAGCGCCTCGGCGTAAGCATTCATGCCGGCTGACTGAATGACAAGGACAACAATAGGCACAATTACAATGACAAGTCCGGCGGTCGCAACAGACACGAACAGCCATTTTCGGTGGGCCCCGAGGTCTATCAGGGGCAGACGTTCGATCTCGGGAGATGGGCGTAGTTGATATGTCCTTTCTCGCAGGAACGCTGCCTCCACGAGAAGAAGTATCAACGTGACGGCGGCAAGCGGGACGGCGGCGGCCGTAGCGGCCTTGAAGTTGTAAAAGGCGGAGAACTGGGTGAAGCTTTCCACGGGAAAAACATCATATCGCAGGAAATTCGGCACACTGAATTCCCCGAAGCTGAGCAGGAAGACCAGCATGGCGGAGAGTAGAACACCGGGCAGGATGAGAGGAATCGTAATCCCCTTCGTTACCCCCCTCCACCCTGAAACCAGTCTGCCAGCCTCTTCCAGCCGAGGGTTGATCGTCCGCAGGAAGACCATGGTCAAAAGCATGGGTATGGGCAGGAAGATTGAGAACAGGACGAAAACACAGCCTGGTAAGCCGAAGAGAAAGTGGGCTGTTGCACTGGTGACCGAAGCACCAAACAAATGCGTCAGGAGGCCTTCTTGCCCCATAAGATCAAACCACGAGACAGCAATTATATACGGAGGAATGAGCAGAGGAATGGCAAAGAGGATTGTAAAGAATCTGCGCCATGGCAGATCCGTCTTCGCCAGAAGTACTCCCAGCGGGACCCCGGCCGCAACCGTAAGACTCGTAACCAGGAAAGACAAAACTACGCTGTGCCCCATAAGAGTCCACTGATGTGCAGATGTCAATACGTTCCCATAGGACGCAAGGCTGAAGTGCCCATCTATAAATACACTCTTGATCAACATGGAGAGAACGGGAAGCATGCCGCTCGCAAGAAGCAGGAGGACAATCAATGTGAGGAATAAGCGCTTTGACATATTCCTTACAGCCCCATCC
>CBEUWV010000294.1:0-2859 GCA_965546895.1 uncultured bacterium | reverse complement strand
ACTTCTTTCTTTACTTAAACTTAGACTCAAACTTAAACTTTTCCCACCCATCACTTTTCAGCCCCAACGCTATGCTACAATCCGCGGAGGGAGGTTTCCGTGAGCCTGAAGGATATTGTTTTTTCTACTTTTTCCACCAAATTGAATCTGAATGAGAAGGTTCTTCCCTCCTTGCCGGGATCACTGCTCACGCTCTTTCTCTCTTTTTTGCAGGAGAAGACGGGCAAACCGGTATTGCTGGTCACTGCCGATGAGAGCTCCGTTTCTACCATTAAACAAGACATGCCCCGCGTCAATATCCTGCCTGAGACGGCAATGATGCCATCCACCTTCCTCTCTCCCCATTTAAAAGTGAAGCAACAACAGTTCAAAGCGTTGAGGTCACTGGCTTCATTCTCTAAAACGAATATTACTGTGGCCCATCCCTCGTGTCTGCTGCACCGGCTCCCGGATGCAAAGACCATTCTTGAGCTGTTTCTATCAATAGAAGCGAAAGAAGAGGTTTCCGTGATGGAGTTGGCCAGCCAATTGGCCCGGCTGGGTCACGAGTCCACGGATGTTGTTCGCGCACGGGGGGAGTTCTCCCGGAGAGGCAATATAATCGATATTTATCCAATCAATCTGGACGCGCCTGTTCGGATAGAAACAGAGTTTGACATTGTCTCATCTATTCGAAGCTTTGATCCAATTTCCCAACGCTCCATGACAGAAGTGGACAAGGTGGAAATTTTTCCCGTCCGACTGTTTTTGAATACCGAGCAAAACCGGGACAAGCTGGCTTCTATTTTCTCACAGGAGTTCTCAAATCCGGATCTGCGGCTGTCCCTCGAAGAAAAGCAAAACCTGATTCGAAGCGGGGAAATGGAAGGTTTTGATCATTACTTTCATCTTCTCTGGAAAAAAAACGGCCTGAAAGAGCTCTTTCAGGATCACTTTGTAGTTATCCAGGACCCTGCCGCCATTCAGGATGCCAGTGATACCTTTCTGAAAAACGCAGAAAACGATTTTAAGCAGGCCGCGCCACAGGGATACATTGGGCTTGATCCCCGTGCTCATTTTCTTTCAAAGGAAGAACTGATCGATTTTTTTGATTCCAGGGAGCATGTACAGCTTGCCGGTGTCGGATCTCCGGGGCCTTTCAGGCCGCTGTCAATAGGTGGCAAGGCCGCCGCTTTAACGGAAGCAATTGCCAGCGAGCTGAAGAAAGCCTCTGTAATTCTTGGTGTGAAAAATGGGGGGGAAGCTGAACGGATCGAGAATTTCCTCTTTGAACATGGCATCGCTTATTCCAGAAAACCTGTCGAGAGAAAAAGTGTCTTACTGGAAGAAACCTCTTACAGGAGCGGCTTCGAAATAGAGGGATCCCTGAGTTTCATCACCACTGCTGATCTCTTCCCGGGACGCAGACATGAGGCAGAAAGACCGGTTCATACCCCATTTTTCTCTGATTTTTCCGATATTAGGCCTGGAGATTATGTGGTTCACATGGATTATGGCATTGCACGATATGATGGCCTCAAAATCATGTCGGTGGATGAGGCATCGGAAGAATGCCTGGAATTGGTCTTTCATGGGGAATCCAGAGTCATGCTACCTGTTTCCCGTCTCCACCTTCTCCAGAAATACCAGGGTTCGGGGGGGGCTGTCCAGTTGTCCAGTCTGCGCTCGGCGTCATGGCAGAAGGTAAAGAAACGGGTCCAGAAGGAAGTGTCACAACACGCGGAAGAATTACTGGAGCTTTACGCCAGAAGGAAACTGGCCAAAGGAATTGCGTTTCCTGCGGATTCCATCTGGCAGCGGGAGTTTGAAGAAATCTTCCCGTACGATGAAACAGAAGATCAGATTCAGGCTATTGACGAAATTAAGCAGGACATGGAATCTCCCGCCCCCATGGACAGACTTCTCTGCGGAGACGTGGGTTTTGGCAAAACAGAAGTGGCCATGCGCTCTGTTTTCAAAGCCGTTGACAACGGCAGACAGGTACTGGTGCTTGCCCCGACAACGGTGCTTGCGTTTCAGCATTATCAGACCTTTCTGGATCGCTTCAGACGCTTTCCCGTGGAAATCCGAATGCTCTCTCGATTTGTGCCTCAAGCAGAACAACGGAAAACGCTAAACGAGGTGGCCCGTGGCAATGTGGATATTATCATCGGCACTCACCGATTGCTCTCAAAGGATGTTATTGTTCCGAGACTGGGTCTCCTGATCGTGGATGAGGAACAGAAATTCGGCGTACTTCATAAAGAAAAAATGAAAATGTTAAGACAGAACATAGAAGTCCTTTCACTGAGTGCCACCCCTATTCCGCGAACATTGAATATGTCGGTAATGGGATTAAAAGACATCAGCGTTATCGAATCACCGCCCAGGGACCGCCTTGCCATTAACACCTTTCACATCACGTTTGACCCTCTCACCATATCTGAAGCCATTCAATTCGAAATGAAACGGGGGGGACAGGTTTATTTTGTCAATAACCATGTGCGAACGATTAAAACGCTGGCAAACACCGTTGGAAAACTGGCACCGCCCGATGCACGGATTGCTGTGGCACACGGACAACTTCCTGAAGCAGAACTGGAAATAATAATGCTTCGGTTCTTTCGCCATGAAATTGATATCCTTGTCAGTACCGCAATTATTGAAAACGGCATGGATGTGCCCATCGCGAACACAATGTTTATCAATGAAGCCCACACCTTCGGCCTGTCGCAACTGTACCAGCTCAGGGGTCGAATTGGACGGTCCGATAAACCCTCTTATGCCTATCTCATCACTCCGGGTAAACAGAAACTGACCCAAGACGCCCGAAAGAGGCTTCAGGCACTGGAAGAATTTTCACACCTCGGTGCAGGTTTC
>CBEUWV010000293.1:0-2876 GCA_965546895.1 uncultured bacterium | reverse complement strand
GATAGGAAGAATCTCGAGAATTTAAAACCACTTCTTACGGAAATGATGGATCGATTGTACACACGGGAGTTTGCAGAAGATCATAACAGCCTTAAACTTGTAAATGGGGAAGCGGTACTGGCAGATTCCGGTAAGGACCAACAGTATCTGACCAAGGGATTTCCACCGGTTGTGGATCGGGCAGGTTTAAAGAAGTTTGTTTATTCTTTTCTTAGAAATAGGGAAGTTGTGCATGATGAGGAGCTTTCCATAATATTTGCGCTGGTTAACCATATTGTGATCCCAAACTACATTTTTGATAAAAAAATGACGGAGGTCTCCAGGGAAGAGGCCGCAGACAGTGTGGAACCCTCATATCTCAGAAAGAAGACCGGGGAAATTATCGTGAGGAAGGGCGAGAGAATATCTCCGGTAGCGGCACGATTTATAAATGAACAAAATGAGAGACTTCTTGCCAATATTTCTTCCAGGAGAATCCTGTCAACGCTGTTGCTGCTGATTTTGACGGTGTTTTTTCTATATCGTCTTTCGATTGTTTTTCAAAAGCGATATGTCCGGGATGAAGTGCCGGTGTTTCTTTTGCTTGTCTGGTGTGCACTGGCTGGTATTGTGCTCATTAAGTTGTCCATTTTTGTTCTGGGGGCGGTGGAAAGAAGTGTTTCTTTATCTGTTCTCTTCAAAGGAGAACTGTTGTTTTACGCGGTTCCTTATGCTTTCCCCGCCTCTCTGGCCGCATTGCTTGCAGGGGGAATCCCGGCCCTGATTGTCACGCTTTGTGTGGCTATCATACTACTGCTGCTAACTGCGGGGAATATCCCTCTTACCCTTTTCTTCATATTTTCATCTCTGTCTTCAATCTATATTTTGCGCAAACAATCCGGACAGTCTGCTGTGCTTTTTTCCGGTTTCTGGCTGGGTTTGTCTCATTTTATTTTTCTGATTATTCTCTACCTTCATTATTCCGGTAATCCCTCACTGGAATGGTATGGGGCTGCATTTGTGATTGCTCTGGCAGGTGGTTTTTTTGTCTCAGCGGCTGTGACAATTTCTCTTCCTACTTTTGAGAGTGCCTTTCACATTACCACCGATATTCGCCTCCTGGAGCTGGCGAACATGAACAACCGCCTGTTGGTGGACCTTTCCATGAAAGCGGCGGGAACCTACCAACACTCGATTCTTGTGGCAAATCTGGTGGAAGGAGCGGCTAAGGCAATTGGCGCGAATTCATTGCTGGCCAGGGTAGGAACGTATTACCACGACATTGGAAAAATGGAAAAGCCGGGATATTTTATTGAAAACCAGCGGCCGGGTGATGAAAATAGACATGATCGGCTGACCCCAAAAATGAGTTCGATTATTCTCACCAATCACGTGAAGGATGGAATGCGACTGGCAGAAGAATCAAAACTGCCGGAACAGATAATCCGGTTTATAACTGAGCATCATGGGACAAAATTGATGGCCTTTTTCTATAACAAAGCTCTTTCCCTGCAGGAAGAGACCGGCGAAGTTGTGGAAGAGAGCGAATACAGATATCCAGGACCGAAACCAACGATGAAGGAGACGGCCATTCTTATGATCGGAGACGCGGTGGAAGCCGCCTCTCGAACACTGAAGGCACCAATTTCCGCGGGTAAACTGCAGAACCTGGTGAATCGAATTATCAAGGGACTGATCGATGACAACCAGTTTTCTGACTGTGATTTGACTTTCAAAGAGCTTGACGTGATTGCAGCCAGTTTTTTGAGGTCTATAGCGGCTTCCTTCCATACTCGGATTGATTATCCGGGGTTTGATTTTAATGAACAGGACTCAAAATCTGAATCAGAGGCGAAAAATGGGTTGGAAATAGAATCGGATGAAAAGGTCAACAGCAATGGTGAGAAGAATGAGTGATTCTCAGAATGCAATTGTCCCGGAAATCATATTCAGGGAGGGGTTGGCCGGGCTCCCTGAAGCGGATTACTTTAATGCTTTTTTTCAGGACCTTTCAGGTGAACTGGAATTGCCCGGAGACGGTAAATGTTTAGTAGAAATCCTGTTTACGGATGACGAAGAAATCCAACAGCTTAATTCTGACTATCGAAACAAAGATCAGGCAACGGATGTCTTGAGCTTTATTGATGGGGATGTTGACCCTGAAACGGGCCAGATTTTTCTGGGCAGTGTGGTTATATCAGCAGAGCGTGCCGCATCTCAGGCACTTGAAATTGGCCATCCGCTGGAAGTAGAATTAAAATTTCTTGTCTTACACGGGATACTTCACCTGCTTGGCTTTGACCACGAGAAAGATAACGGACAAATGATAGGATTGCAAGGGAAGATTAAAGAGGCTTTATCCATTCATTTTGAGGGGGATGTGTAGAATATGTTGAAAGGACTTTTAATCCTGCTGATTATATTGAGAATAGCAATTTCGGTTGTAAGGACGGCATTTGTCAGCATGTCCCGGATTGAACTTCGCCAGATTGCCGAGAAATACCCTTCATTGGAAGTGATTCTGGAGCCGGGAGCAAAATTTCAAGTAACAGTGTCATTTACTGCCGAGTTATTGCTGCTCTGTGTTTTTGGACTCTGGGTGGTGGTAAGCGGCGCATCCAACCTGCCTTTTAATTTTCAGAATACAATACTGATCCCTGTGTTTTATCTGATTGTGGAGAAAATTCTTGTTTCAACCACGGCTTTTCTGAATCGGGAATGGGTCTTGTCTCGGTTCTTTTATCTGTTCCTTCCCTTGCATTATGCTTTCTTTCTGTTTGTGTTTCCTGCGTCTGCCATCGCACAACGACTGATGAAAAGGGAGGACGAGCGGGAAGACGATGAAGACGAAAAAGAATCGGAAGAGAAAGCCTTTATTGACGTGGCTACTGAGCAGG
>CBEUWV010000292.1:0-2895 GCA_965546895.1 uncultured bacterium | reverse complement strand
GAGATACCGGGCCACCATTTTCAGTTTTTCGCTTTCCACCGCGTCCCGGACAGTGATAAAGGATTCGAAGCTGGCCTTGTAGCCAAACAGTCCATCCTCGTACACTTCGTAGGGGCCAATTACAGCCTCCACCATGTTGTTTTTCATGTCCATCCACGCCATGTCACTGTCAAAATAGTCGTTGGAGAGAAAGGCATCCGCCCGCTTTTGAAGGTACGTTTTTACCGTTTCATTGTCAGCAGACGCCGCCGCTTCACGGAGCAGTCCGGCTGCTTTTATCAGCAACTCTCTGTATTCCATTGAATAGGGTATGGCCACCAGCTTTCCGTCTTTCCGGCGAATCACCGTTACGGGGCTTTCAAATGCCTTTTCCTGGTCCGAATGGTCCTTCACAAAGGATTCGAACTCTCCCTTTGTCATGTCTTCCGGGTAGAAGTTCGCACCGGCCGGTTTCGCTCCCGTTCCAATGAATGGCCGGTCATGGTCCAGACGGTTGAACGGCCCTTTGTACAAATTGAAAAGCGCGAGTTTTGCCTTGTCAAGGGGGTCAGCGCTTGTTTCCAGCCTGGCGCGAATAGAGAGGTTCCTTACATACACCTGGCGAAGATAGATCTCATTCATCACATCGGATGCTTCGACCAATTTCCGCAACACATTTTTCTGTTTTTCGCTGATTGCCTGGCCGATTTCAAGTTTTACAGGAGCAAATTTGTCCAATTCACCCTGAAGTACGGTTATCTGTTGTTTCTCCGTCACAGTGATGTTTTTCTCCTTTTTCTCTCCCTGCCCACAGGAAACCAGCAGGGTAAATGCCAAAACAGCAATTACTGCATTTCTCATTAAACTTCTCCATCGACATTTCTACCACTGACGTACAGGTACACACAAATCAACGCCATGATGAGAAGGCCAACAATGGTCGCCCCGCTAACGCTTTCCATAATGACGTAGTGGCGGTGGGCACCCAGTCCCATGGACTCACGAAGCCAGTCAAGAACTGAAACCGGTTTCCCGCCAACCATAGCGCCTGTACCGATGCTTGCCAGCACAGCGCCCAGTACGCCGAACAGGGCTGAGCCTGCCAGCAAACCGGAAGCAATCAATGTGCCTTTCTGGAAACGTGCGTTGGAGATTTTTTCATCGTCTGAGCTCTTTTTCAACAGAGCGCCCATTGCACCACCCACAAGCAACGGGGTGTTTAATTCCTGGGGCAGATACATCCCCAGCGCAAATGCCAGCGCGGGAACACCCAGCATATCCATCAGCAAGGCAACAATGCAGCCGATTCCGTACAGAATCCACGGAATATTGGCTTTGGGATCCATCAATGTAATGATAATCGTCTTCATAACATTTGCCTGTGGTGCCGGCAGGGCGGGGTTTGGAATCGCCTTTCCGGCCGCATCCAGAACAGTGAACCCGAGTCCGGTATTCAAAACATACATGACCAATCCCACAGAGGCAGCAGCAACCAGGATGCCCAGAAACTTAAATCGTTCCTGCTGCATGGGAGTGGAACCGATCCAGTAACCGATTTTCAAGTCCGTAATGAAAGCCCCGGCCACTGACAGAGCGGTGCAGACAACAGATCCCATCACCAGCGCGATGGTCATCCCGGCATCACCGGACAGCCCGGCCTTGACCAGGATAACGGAACCAATTATAAGTGTGACCAGCGTCATCCCGGAAACCGGGTTGGTACCTACAATGGCAATGGCCCTGGCCGCAACAGTTGTAAAGAGGAATGAAATGACAAAAGTGATAACCAGTGTCAGAAATCCATAGCCGAAGGTACCGGTAATGATATAAAAGAAGATAAAGGTAAATACAAGGGAAACGCCCAGAAGGGTGATGACGGATTTCATGGAGATGTCGCTATCGGTACGCTCCGAACTGGCGCTCTCGTGATGGCCGAAAATCTGCTTGAACCCCACCGAAAAGGAAGACACAATGATCTTACCGTTTTTTATGATCCCCATGAGACCGGCGGCGGCAATGGCGCCAATACCCACCGGACGAACGTAGTTCGCGAAAATCGTTCCGGGATCCATTCCCGCCATATTTACACCGGCGATAAACTGGCCATGGGCAAACAACGGGACCAGGACGAACCATGCCAGAAAAGAGCCGCCCGCTATCACGGCCGCATATTTCAATCCCACAATGTAGCCCAGACCCACAAAGAAAGCCGTTGTTTCCATCTTGAAAATCATCTTGGTCTTTGTTGTGAACTTTTCCAGCGCACTCCCCAGCATGGTTGAATTGAAGTGAACGCCCCATATGTGAAGTGTATCAGACAGAAAATCCAGGATACCACCCACCAACACACCGGTAATCAACGTCTTTGCCTGGTTCCCTGCAGATTCGCCGGACACCAGAATCTCTGTAGTGGCCGTGGCTTCCGGGAAAGGCAGCATCCCGTGCTGGTCCGCCACAAAGTAACGACGAAGGGGAATCAGGAACAATACCCCGAGGACACCACCAAGCAATGCCGCGAAAAATATCGTGCTGAATTTCGGGTCCAAATGCAACATATATAGTGCCGGGAGTGTGAAAATGGCACCGGCCACGACGGCACCGGATGCGGCGCCAATGGACTGGATGATCACATTTTCCAATATGGTGTTTTTTCTCGCAAACACCTTGCCCAACCCCACGGCCAGGATGGCAATGGGAATAGCGGCTTCAAACACCTGTCCGGCTTTCAGGCCCGAGTACGCCGTCGCAAAGGTAAACAACGCGGCCATAATGATGCCGGTTATGACGCTCCGTACCGTAATCTCCGGTACCGACTGGTCAGCCGGAATGAATGGAATATACTTTTCTCCCTCGGTCAGCGGCTTGTACGCATTGGCTGGTAGCCCTTTCGGTTGATCTGCCATATTCTTATTTCTC
>CBEUWV010000291.1:0-2906 GCA_965546895.1 uncultured bacterium | reverse complement strand
AAAACCCGGTAAGTTCCTGAGTTGGTGTAGTAATCGACATAGCATTCTCCTTCAAAAATCCGCACAGAGGCAGAATTTGTTCGTGTTAAAAATCGCTAACCGTTTTGACGGTTAGAATTTCTGAATTGTCTAAAGGAAGAGAAAAACGATGGTCAGCTTCGCCAAACCCAGGAGGCAACCTCGATCAGCCGTGTGGACTTGAGTACGATTTTTTTCATGGCGACCTCCTTCAAAAAGTATTGAAAAGGACTCTACACCCTATACGGCGCGCCTGTCAAGAAAAAACTTCCTGCACCTTCGGTGCGTGATGAGTGATGTCGTACCTCCGGTACTGTGATGGGTGATGAGTAAAGAGAAATGTGGAGAATATGCGTTTCCTGTCCAATTGCCCTCTGTCTAACCACCATAGATGCACATGAAAGGACACCATCGGGGATGAATGGGGCTTGGAGTAGGAGATAGAAAATTCAAAGGGTTGGCTCTTCCCTGATTTTTCCGAAATTCATCACTCTTCACCCTTCAATGCTATGTTTTTTCTGATACAATTAAGGTTGATTCAATAGTAATTCTGAAAGAGGAAGGTGAAACATGGATTTTCAATTAAGCGAAGAGCAACAGATGATGAAGGAAATGGCACACAAGTTTGCGGATAACCGTGTAAAACCGGGAGCCGCGGAACGGGATCGCACCCACGAGTTCCCGGTGGATATCCTGAAAGAATGTTCCGAATTGGGATTCATGGGCGTGGCCGTACCGGAAGAATGGGGCGGCGCCGGGATGGATTATCTGTCCTATGCCATCATGATGGAAGAAATCTCCCGCGCCTGCGCTTCTACCGGCGTAATCCTTTCGGTGAACAACTCGCTGGTTTGTGATCCACTGCTGAAATACGGAACCGAGGCTCAGAAGGAAAAGTATCTGAAACCTCTGGCAATGGGCGAAAAGCTGGGTTGTTTCGCACTGACAGAACCCGGTGCGGGCTCCGATGCAGGTGCTACGAAAACAACTGCGGTGAAGGACGGGGATCATTACATTATCAACGGGACCAAGATTTTTATCACCTGTGCCACCCATGCCGATGTCTGCATTATGTTTGCGGTTACCGACAAGGAAGCAAAGCACAAGGGGATATCGGCGTTCATTGTTGAAAAGAATTTTGAGGGATACAACCTGGGTACAGTGGAAGACAAACTGGGCATCAACGCCAGCGGAACGGCAGAATTGTATTTTGAGGACATGAAGGTTCCGGCAGAAAATCTCCTGGGAGAAGAAGGACAGGGATACAAAATCGCCCTGGCAACTTTGGACGGAGCCAGAATTGGAATCGCCGCACAGGGACTGGGCGTCGCGGCCGGCGGGTTCGCAGCAGGGCCCGGACTGGGCGTCGCACAAGCCGCTTTGGATGAATCTGTCAAATATGCCAAGGAACGGATTCAGTTCGGTAAGCCCATTGCAGCCAACCAGGCTATCCAATGGTTCCTGGCTGACATGGCAACCGAGATTGAAGCGGCCCGGCTTTTAACCTACAAGGGGGCTGACTGCAAGCAGCAGGGCGGCCGATGCAACAAGATTACCAGCATGGCCAAGGTGTTTGCGGCGGAAACCGCGATGAAGGCCGCCACAAAGGGTGTACAGATATTCGGGGGCTATGGTTACATGAAAGAATACCCGATGGAGCGCCTGTTTAGAGATGCCAAGATTCTGGAAATCTATGAAGGTACTTCCGAAATCCAGCGGATTGTCATTGCGGCTTCGTTGTTGAAAGAGTATTGAGTCTATGAATTTCCAATTCGAAGAAGAGCACGGCCTGTTCCGTAAAATGGTCCGTGATTTTGCCATCAACGAACTGGCTCCCGGTGCGGCGGAACGGGACAAAAACGCTGAGTTCCCTGCCAAAGCAATCGCCAAACTTGGGGAACTGGGGCTACTGGGTGCTTTCATTCCGGAACAGTACGGCGGTGCCGGAGCAGACGTCATTTCCTACCTCATTGCGGTGGAAGAACTGGCCAGGGAGGATCCTTCCGTTGCCGTAACCATGAGTGTCAACAACTCGGTCTGCTGTGCTCCGATCTACAATTTCGGTACCAAAGAGCAGAAGCAGAAGTTCCTGCCGCGACTGGCCTCCGGTGAAGTCATCGGTGGTTTCTGCCTGACAGAACCTGGTGCCGGGTCCGACGCAGCCGGACTGAAAACCAAGGCCATCCGAAAAGGGGATAAATACATTCTCAATGGCTCCAAGGCATGGATTACCAACGCTTCAGTGGGCAAATACTTTGTACTGATTGCCATCACCGACCCGTCAAAGGGACACAAGGGACTTTCCGCATTTATTGTAGACGCAGATTCCCCCGGCTTCATTGTCAACAAACCGGAAGACAAAATGGGACTGCGGGCTTCGAAAACCTGCATGATCACCATCGAAGACCTGGAAGTGCCGGCTGAGAATCTGCTGGGGAAGGAAGGTATGGGATTGAAAATCGCCCTGCGGACATTGGACCACTCGCGAATCGGCATCGGAGCACAGGCACTGGGGATTGCCAGAGGTGCTCTGGCAGAGGCTGTTCGCTACGCAGGAGAACGGCATCAGTTCGGAAAACCATTGACTGCCAATCAGGCCATTCAATTCAAACTGGCGGATATGGCTACAAAAATTGAAGCGGCCGAGCTGCTGATTCTGAAAGCGGGCTGGTTAGATGAAAAGGGTACTCCGGACACCCGCCTTTCTTCCGCCGCCAAGCTGTTTGCGTCTGAAGCAGCCATCTTTTGCACCTATGAGGCGCTCCAGATTCACGGCGGCTACGGCTATTCCAAGGAATACAAAATTGAAAGGCTCTACCGGGATGCCCGGGTCACAACCCTCTACGAAGGCACATCCCAGGTTCAACGAATGGTCATTGCAAGAAGCC
>CBEUWV010000290.1:0-2907 GCA_965546895.1 uncultured bacterium | reverse complement strand
TATCCGGGGCCTTTTCTTTGCCCACTTCTCCCGCGAGTAAAATTTAAACAAGATCGAATTTCCACAGAAATGAGGAATTGGCCATCCTCTCCTCTTACCCTACTCCTACGCTCCCTGACACACTTACACTTTCACTTACACTCTCTGACGCCGGTCAGAGAAATCATTGACTGTTCTGTCCTTCTATACTAAAGTGAAGCCGTTAAGATTGCTGGAGGAGGATGTTATGGCAAACGGAATATTCAAAGTCCCGACACCGGTAAATGAACCGATTAAATCGTATCGGCCCGGATCCACTGAGCGAGAAAGCCTGAAGAATAAATTGAAAGAACTGCGTTCCACGGAAATTGAGATTCCATTGATTATTGGCGGCAAAGAAGTTCGCACAGGGAACACGGGCAAAGTTGTAATGCCCCACAATCATTCCCACGTCCTCGCCACCTACCACAAAGCGGGAGAAAAGGAAGTCGCTATGGCTGTGGACGCGGCAAACAAGGCCAGAAAAGAATGGGCCTCAATGCCATGGGAACACCGTACAGCTGTTTTTCTTCGCATGGGAGAATTGCTGGCAGGGCCCTATCGCGACCTGCTCAACGCATCCACGATGCTCAACCAGAGCAAGAATGCCTTTCAGGCTGAAATTGACTCTGCCTGTGAATTGATAGATTTCTTCCGGTTCAATGCGCACTACGCGTCACAGATTTATGGTGACCAGCCCATGTACTCCCCAACCGGGATGTGGAACCGCCTGGAACACCGGGGGCTTGAAGGATTTATTTTCGCGGTTACACCGTTCAATTTCACCTCCATCGCCGGAAACCTGCCGACAGCACCGGTACTCATGGGCAACGCGACCCTGTGGAAACCGGCATCATCCGCAGTGTTTTCCGCCTATCAGCTGATGAAACTCTTCATGGAAGCAGGGATTCCCGACGGCATCGTCAACTTCATTCCCGGCTCCGGAGCACAAGTGGGCAATCCAGTACTGGCCAGCCCGTATCTCGCCGGTATCCATTTCACCGGCAGCACCAACACCTTCCAGAGCATGTGGAAAACGGTGGGGAACAATATTGCCAATTACAAGGCCTATCCCCGAATCGTCGGCGAAACCGGTGGAAAAGATTTCATCTTTGCTCATGCTTCATCAAATCCAGAAGAAGTGGTCACTGCCATTGTCCGAGGTGCTTTCGAATATCAGGGGCAGAAATGTTCCGCGGCCTCCCGGGCCTACATTCCCGAATCCCTTTGGGCAAAAATCAAGGATAAGCTCCTGGATACAATTAAGGGTCTGAAAATGGGCGACGTGGAAGACTTCAGCAATTTCGTCAACGCTGTCATTGACCGGGGTGCGTACGAAACAATCAAAACCTACATCGACTACGCGAAAGCTGCGTCTGACGCTGAAATCCTGGTGGGTGGCACCTGCGACGACAGTACCGGTTATTTCATTGAGCCCACAGTCATTCTCACTGACAATCCGCATTTCAAGACCATTGAAGAAGAGATTTTCGGCCCGGTGATTACTATCTACGTGTACAAAGATAAGGAATTTCAGAAAACCCTTGAGCTCTGCGACACGACATCTCCCTACGCACTGACCGGCGCCATTTTCGGTCATGACCGTGCGGCAGTGGTACAGGCGGAACGCGCCCTTGTACACTCAGCCGGTAATTTCTATATCAACGACAAACCCACCGGCGCTGTGGTGGGACAACAGCCCTTTGGCGGCGGCCGGGCATCGGGAACCAACGACAAGGCCGGGTCCATGCTGAACCTGTTGCGCTGGGTCAGCCAACGGACCATCAAGGAAACATTCAATCCGCCAAAGGATTATCGTTATCCCTTTCTGGAGGAAGAATAGTAGGAGTAGGGGGAAGAAAGTGTAAGTGGAAAGTGAAAGTGCGAGTGAATGTGTCAGAAGGGAAAAGATTCTGATTCAACTCAAATCGCTATTTGATGTAAAAAATGACTGAAGCAAAGCCGGGTTCAATGAACCCGGTTTTTTTTCGTATTAATTGAATTTATATCGTTGATGGCTTTCTATTTCATGCACACCCGTTTCCCCTTCCCTCTCTGCCGCCCACGCCCACTTTCTGGCAGACAAGGTTGAGTAAAAGGCAAGGTCGAGGTTGAGTAGAAGGCAAGGTTGAGTAAAAACAGGGAATTGGCCCACTTGATCCCTTTCTGAACTCGCACTCGCACTGTCACTTGCACTGTCTGCCGCCCACGCCCACACAAAACGCCCACTCTTTACTTTTCCCGGTAGCTTGTAATGAGAATTACTGCCAGAACAATCACAACCGCGGCAACAAAAATACGACCGTTCAAAACTTCTCCCGCCAGTGCCCATCCCAGAAAGACGGCAAGCACAGGATTTACATATGCATACGTTGATACCCGTGCCGGGGACGTGTTCTTCAATAGCCAGATGTAGGAGGGGAAAGCTATCAGTGAGCCAAAGACTATCAGATAGGCAACTGACAACAGAGAGCGAAGAGATGCAGCCGCAAGGTTCAAACGGGACCATTCCCCTGTAAGCGTTCCCACAAGGAGCAGCAGGGCGCCCCCGGTGAGCATTTCCATCGCCGTGGCAAGGAGCGATTCCGGAGGCATCGGTGCGTTGCGGGAATAAAGAGAACCAAATGACCAGCAAATTGTTGAAAAACAGAGAACCGCTGCACCCAACGGATCTACTCGAAACGCATTTGCCGACACAAAAGGATTGACCAGAAGAACAATCCCGAAAAACCCGAGTACTACTCCAATCCAAACCTGAGTCGAAGGCCGCTCTCCATCGGGACTCATCCAGTGAATCAATACCATCCACAACGGTACAGTGGCAATCATCAGGGCTGTAATCCCGGATGGAACAACCTGTTCTGCCCAGACAACTCCCCCATTTCCGCC
>CBEUWV010000289.1:0-2919 GCA_965546895.1 uncultured bacterium | reverse complement strand
CGGGCCATCGCATCCCTCCTTGCTATAAGGAATTAAAGTCTTGCCATTGTATCACTTTTTACTTTTCAAGATGTATGGTGATTTTGCTATGTCTATACTCAGACTCAAACTTCTATTCCCTTCACGTCTGGCAAAATCTGAAAGCTGACCAGGGCCACGGTTACGTCATCCATCAATTCCTTCACAGACGCATGGGCATCTATCACACTTGCAAGCATCGTGTATGCCGACTCAACATCTCCAATATCCAGGCCTGTAAGAATACGGATAATTTCCGGCTCACCACCTGGAAACAACTCCAGAAACCCGTCACTGTAAAGAAACAGGCCATCGACCTCGTCCAGTGGAAACGTTACCTTTTCCAGGTAAGGGAGAATCTGACTCACTCCTCTCATTCCTGCAATCATCCCCTTCGGTCGGGACACATACCACCTGCCGTCTTTCCGTTTTACAAGAAGCGGCGGATCTCCCATCCGGTAATAATCAATTTTTCCGACATCCGGCCGGATGTCCAGCAAGGTTGCAGAGAAGAAGCTGGAACCACCACCACGGTCCAGAAAGAACTGGTGCAGGCCTTCCACAATAACTTCCGGAGCCTCGTGCCTTGCCGCAAGGCCATAGAACAACCCATCCACCTCGGACACATACATAGCCGCTCCCAGGCCCTTTCCGGACACATCCCCAGCGAGAATCTCCAGGCCGCTTTCCTTCTTATAGAAATTGCAGTAATCGCCGCCGACCACCCGGGAAGCCCGGGAATGGACCGCGATTCGATACTCTTCTTCTCCGAAAATCCCCTGTAACAGCACAGAAGATTGAATTCGCCTTGCCACTTCCAGTTCTTGCGCCATCTGCTCGCCTGCCACTTTCTCCTGAAACAATTCCTGCATATTTGCCGCCATTTCATTCATAGCTTCACCCACCTGCCCCAGGTTTTTGTCCCTCAACTCCGGTATACGGGCATCAAAATTCCCCTTCCTGATTTCTCCCACACCCCGGACCAGGTGACGGGTGGCGGTGGACATGGACACGGCAAAGAACACCCCCTTCAAGAACAGATAAAACTGGAAAAGAGCAAATGCAAGGGACAAAGCCAGCACAAATATCAGAAGTTCTCGATTGACCTTTGAAAAGGAATTTGTCCCTGAGAATAGGTTTGAAGCAAAACCCTTCAGGTCTACCCTAATCATGAACGCCAGAATTGGACCGCTCAGGTCTTTTTCCAGTGGGAAAACAACCGGATAAGTCAGGTAAGGCCAGCTGAGCGTAAAATTCAGATGTGTTCCCTTTTCGGCATTTTCGCCTTCCGGAATAGACGAATAAATGGGCATGGTAAAATGGGGAGTTTCGGCACCAATTGACTTCTCATTCCCCTCATTCTTTTCCCCCTTTGCGTCTGGATGCTTAACCGGCTCTCCCTCGAGATTTACCAGGCTGCTGAACCGAATTACTGCAGCCGAATAATCAGTCCCGGTCAGTTCCTTTACGTTGTCAAAGAAATTCGAATCCAGTTCAACTCGCCTACCGTGTTCCGGCTCGAAATATATTTTGCCCCCATGGGTGCGAAAACGAAGGTCGGTATCCTTGCTTCCGGTCCTCTGGTGATAAGCATACCGGACCACACGGGTGAACACGTAACTTTCCGTCACCCCCACCAGAAAAAGCAGATAGGTAGCTGTCAGCATCAGAACCATCAGCAGAGGAAGAATCGCTGTCGTGATAAAAAACGCGGTCAATTTCAGGGAAACAGATCCCACGATTCTCTTGAAAATCAGTTTGAGAATCCACGCAAGGAACAGATAGCTTAGGGTGAAAAACGCGAAAATTCCAAAAGAGACCAGGCCAAAGTGCCAGGAGATATAGGTTGTCATGTAATAGAGGAAAACAACAAACACGCCAATTGTAATCAGAAATGGACTGAGCAATGGCTTTAAGAAAAATCGTTTAATGCGACTCAAAATTCCCCCAAATGTAAACCATCAATACCTGAATAATACGTGTAATTCTACCATAGAGTTTCCATCTGAAGGGAAGTGGGGATAAGGCTGAGCTTAAGTTCAGGTAAAATATAAACACACCCATCTGCTCCCCTTCCCTCCCCAAACTCAAACTCAAACTTAGACTTAGGCTTAAACTCAAACTTAAACTTAGACTTAAACTTAATCTCATCTCCACTCTTGCCTTTTTCAAGTTCAGCCGATATTCTGATTACCGAACAGGAGAAGACATGATACGAATCGTCACATCCATCATTCCTATTTTCGCGGTGATTTTTCTCGGCACGGCGCTGCGCCGTTTTTCCATTATTGATGATTCCTTTGTAAAGACAGCCAACCGTCTCATCTTTTATGTCTGTCTGCCGGTTCTTCTGTTTCACAAAATTTCTACAGCTTCCCTGAGTAAAACCGTCCAATGGTTCCCCATCGCCATAATGCTCGCTGCCATCCTGACTGTTTCCATTCTGGCCTTTTTGCTGGCGAAAACCCTTCGCTGGCCGCTGAAAACAGGGGGAACCCTTGCCGTCAACAGTTTTCGGGGTAATTTCGCCTACATGGCCTTACCTGTCTGCTACTACACCCTTGGCAACCAGGGACTGGTTATCGGCAGCGTGTTTATGGGCGTATTGATCCCGTTTGTGAACACTCTGGCCGTCATTTCCTTCACCATCGGCGGTACGAAACAGTTTCGCATCCGGCCAATCTTCACCAGTACCCTTCTGAACCCCCTGTTTCTGGCGTGTGTTCTGGGACTAAGCGCTTCCCTGATTAAGCTGCACCTCCCGGCTACCGCGGACAAAACACTTGCCATCATCAGCCAGGTTACCCTTCCGCTGGCATTGCTCAGCATTGGCGGCGGCATTCGCTTCCGCTCCATGGGCTGGTTTCATCCCCGGCTCTGGATCGGCACTGCGTTCAAACT